>JAIELO010000311.1 GCA_019752915.1 Burkholderiaceae bacterium | reverse complement strand
TCGTCACCCACGCGGGCGCGGATGCGGCCGATGGTGTAGACGGTTTCGCCAGCCGCTTCCAGCTGGGCCTTGGCCGCTGCAGCGTTTTCCTGCGACACGATCACGGTCATGCCGATGCCGCAGTTGAACACGCGGTGCATCTCGGCGTCAGCCACGCCACCGTGCTGCTGCAGCCAGGTGAACAGTGGTGGCAGGGTCCATGCTTTGGAATCGAGTTCGGCAACCAGACCGGCTTGCAGCACGCGTGGAATGTTTTCTACCAGACCGCCGCCGGTGATGTGCACCATGCCTTTGACTTCCATCGAGGCCATCAGCGCCAGCAGTGGCTTCACGTAGATGCGGGTTGGCTGCATCAGCACGTCGGCCAGCTTGCGGCCGTGGAAGTCGCCTTCCAGATCCGGCTTGGCCACTTCGATAATCTTACGCACCAGCGAGTAACCGTTCGAGTGCACGCCCGACGAGGCTAGACCCAGCACCACGTCGCCCGGGGCAATCTTGGTGCCGTCGATGATCTGCGATTTTTCTACAGCGCCCACCGCGAAACCGGCCAGGTCGTACTCACCAGCCGGGTACATCGATGGCATTTCCGCCGTTTCGCCGCCAATCAGCGCGCAACCGGCCTGCTCGCAACCCTGCGCGATGCCTTTGATCACGTCGGTAGCGATGGCCACGTCCAGCTTGCCGCAAGCGAAGTAGTCGAGGAAGAACAGTGGCTCGGCGCCCTGCACCAGAATGTCGTTCACGCTCATGGCGACCAGATCGATACCGACCGTGTCGTGACGGTTCAGCTCGAACGCCAGTTTCAGCTTGGTGCCCACGCCGTCGGTACCGGACACCAGTACTGGCTCCTTGTACTTCTTGCTAATTTCGAACATCGCACCGAAACCGCCCAAGCCGCCCATCACGCCTTCGCGCAGGGTGCGCTTGGCAAATGGCTTGATCGCTTCGACTAAAGCGTCACCTGCATCGATATCGACGCCGGCATCACGGTAGGACAGGGAAACATTAGAAGTTTGGCTCATGGTGTATTTGGCAGCGGAGGCGGTAAAATAGAAGGCGGCGACCTGTTTCGTAGCAAAAAGACACGAAAATGCGCAAAATAACAGCGCGGCAAGCCGGTTAATCCGCTATTTTATCAAACTGGCTAGCGCCACAGCCGTTTTTAACTATCTAAATCACATTCCATGCCATTTCCCCTCTCGCTAGAGCAAAAGCAAACAGCATTCTGGCTCGCGGTCTGGGGGGCATTCTTCTTCCTGCTGGTCACTCTGGGGCCGGTACTGACGCCGTTTCTGGCCGCCGCCATCTTCGCCTACGCACTCAATCCCGGCGTCGATGCCCTGCACCGCCTGCGTCTGCGCCGCTGGCAAATGCCGCGCGCACTGGCCGCGCTGGTGGTAATCCTGCTGTTCTTTGCCGCCCTGACAGCGCTGGTACTGATCGTGGTGCCGGTGCTGCAGAAGGAAATCCCGCTAATGCAGGCGCAGATTCCCGCGTTTCTGGCCAAGATCAACGATCTGCTGGGGCCACGCCTGCAGGAAATGGGCGTCAAAATCCGCCTCGACAGCACCGGCATCAAGAAACTCGTTTCCGAGCAGATGGCCAGCAGTGGTGACGCCATCTGGAGCGCCGCCCTGAATTCCGCGCGCACTGGTGGCAGCGCGGTACTGGGCTGGCTGGCCACGCTGGTACTGATTCCCGTAGTACTGTTCTACCTGCTGCTGGACTGGCATGCCATGCTGGCGCGGATTGCTGCCTGTGTGCCACGCCGCTGGATCGGCGCGACCTTGGCCATGGCCGAAGAAGTCGATGTGCTGCTGGCCCAGTACCTGCGCGGCCAGTTGCTGGTGATGCTGGTACTGGCAGTCTACTACTCGGTGGCACTGGGCATTGCCGGCTTCGACGTGGCGCTGCCGGTCGGGATCATCACCGGCCTGCTGGTGTTCATCCCCTACCTCGGCTTCGGTCTGGGACTGGCGCTGGCGCTGATTTCGGCGGTGCTGCAGTTTAACGACCTGAGTGGCATGGTGGCCGTGGCCATTATCTACGGCGCCGGTCAGGTGATCGAAGGATTCTTCCTCACGCCGCGACTGGTGGGCGAGCGTATTGGTCTGAATCCGCTGGCCGTGATCTTCGCTCTGATGGCCTTCGGCCAGCTGTTCGGCTTCGTCGGCGTGCTGCTGGCCTTGCCCGCTTCGGCTATCCTGATGGTAGCCTTTAAACACTTGCGTAGCCACTATCTGCGCAGCAGCTTCTATAATGCGTAACGTGGAACAGAAAAACGTTATGCAAAAGATCATATTCAGGCGGGCGCCATGAAGCAACTGGTGCTCGATTTAGGCGCAGACCCGGCGCACAGCCTCACTTCCTTCGAGGTCGGACAGAACGCCGAAGCAGTGGCACTGCTGACGCAGTTCGCCGAGCGCAGCGCGCGCGAGCACTTTGCCTACCTGTGGGGTCATGAAGGCGTGGGCAAAAGCCACCTGCTCAAGGCGCTGGCCGGCACCGGCAGCGAGGAGCAGCAACTGCGCGCCCGCTACATCTCGCCCTTCTCGATCGAGTCGGAGTTCGTGTATTCGCCCGAGGTCGACCTGTATCTGCTCGACGACTGCGAAAAACTCTCGCCGCTGGCGCAGATCGATGCCTTCGCCCTGTTCAACGAAATCCGTGCCAATCAGGCTTACATGGTGTGTAGCGGCGCGGTGGCGCCAGCCGTGTTGCCGGTACGCGAAGATCTGCGCACCCGCATGGGCTGGGGCCTGATCTATCAGGTCCACGGCCTGACCGATGATGAAAAAGTAGCCGCCCTGAGTGCTGCCGCCACCGCCCGTGGCTTGACGCTGTCGCCGGGCGTGATACCCTACTTGCTGTCGCACTTCCAGCGTGACATGCGCTCACTTTCGAGCATGCTCGATTCGCTGGACCAGTATTCCTTACAAACCCAACGCCCGATCACCCTGCCTTTGCTGCGCGAGTGGTTGCAAGCGGAAGCCAGAGCACAATGAATCTCGCCTTATTTGACCTCGACCACACCCTGCTGCCGATTGACTCCGACCACGAATGGGGCCAGTTTCTGGTGCGTATCGGCGCCGTCGATGCCATCGAATTCGCCCGCCGTAACGACGCCTTCTACGCGCAGTATCAGCAAGGCACCCTTGATCCGGTCGAATATCTGGAATTCTCGCTCGGCACGCTGGCCAGCTTCCCGCGCGAGCGTCTGGAAGCGATGCAGGCGCAGTACATGGAAGAAGTAATCCGGCCGGCGATCCGTCCGAGTGCACTGGCACTGCTGCAGAAGCACCGCGAAGCTGGCGACCTGCTGGCCATCGTCACCGCCACCAACCAGTTCGTGACGGCGCCCATCGCCAGAGCACTGGGTGTGGAACACCTGATTGCCGCCGTACCGGAAACCGATGCCGACGGCAAGCTGACCGGCCGCTTGCTCGGCACGCCGACGCAGGGTCCCGGCAAAGTCACCCACACCAAGGCTTGGCTGGCGAATATGAACAAGCAGCTGGAAGACTTCGAACGCGTACACTTCTACAGTGACTCGCACAACGATCTGCCGCTGATGTCGATCGTCAGCCATCCCGTTGCGACCAATCCGAACGCTCAACTCAAACAGCATGCCAGCGCGCACGGCTGGCCTCTCATCGACCTATTCAATGATTAAGAAACTGATCCGCAAAATCCTCGGCACCCGTAGCAAGGCCGCTCCCGAAACCGGCACCCCGCTGGTGCTCGGACCGGACGCGCATGGCATCGACCCGCGTCTGCTGTCGAACAACGCGGTACGGGTAACCAGCACCTTGCAGGAAGCCGGCTACGAAGCGTTCGTAGTGGGCGGCGCGGTGCGCGACCTGCTGCTGGGCGTGAAACCGAAAGACTTCGACATCGCCACCAATGCCACGCCGGAGCAGGTCCGCAAACTGTTCCGCCGCGCCTTCATCATCGGCAAGCGCTTCCAGATCGTGCACGTGATGTTCGGTCAGGATCTGCTGGAAGTGACTACCTTCCGTGGCACCACCTCGGACAATGCACCGAAGGACGAACATGGCCGCGTGCTGCGTGATAACACCTTCGGCTCGCAGGCAGAAGACGCGGTGCGACGCGACTTCACCATCAACGCTATGTACTACAACCCGGCCAACCAGC
Organism: Burkholderiaceae bacterium; assembly: GCA_019752915.1. Taxonomy (GTDB): domain Bacteria; phylum Pseudomonadota; class Gammaproteobacteria; order Burkholderiales; family Burkholderiaceae_D; genus Rugamonas. The sequence continues at coordinate 13,500 of JAIELO010000311.1, read as the reverse complement.
AAGTGCTGGACTACCACGGTGGTATCGCCGACATCCGCGCTAAAACGCTGCGCATTATCGGCCAGCCGGAAGCGCGCTATCGCGAAGACCCGGTGCGTATGCTGCGCGTGGTGCGCTTTGCCGCCAAACTGAAATTCACCATCGAGCCGCACACCGGTGCACCGATCAAGGTGATGGCGCCGCTCATCAACAACGTGCCTGCCGCGCGTGTGTTCGATGAAATGCTCAAGTTGCTGATGAGCGGACAGGCACTGGCCTGCCTGCAGCAACTGCGCGAGCAAGGCCTGCATCACGGTCTGTTGCCGCTGCTGGACGTGGTGCTGGAACAGCCACTGGGCGTGAAGTTCGTCACGCTGGCACTGGACTCGACCGACGCCCGCATCCACGCTGGCAAAACCGTGTCGCCGGGCTTCCTGTTTGCCTCGCTGCTGTGGCATCAGGTGCTGGAAAAATGGACCGCCTACCGCGCTGCCGGCGAGCAGACCATCCCGGCCCTGCATCTGGCGGCCGACGATGTGCTGGAATCGCAGACCGAGAAACTGGCACTGCAACGCAAGATCGGTTCGGACATGCGCGACATCTGGGCCATGCAGCCGCGCTTCGAACGGCGCACCGGCAAAGCACCATACAAGCTGCTGGAACACCTGCGCTTCCGCGCCGGTTATGACTTCCTGCTGCTGCGCTGCGCCTCGGGCGAGATCGATGCCGAGATCGGCGAATGGTGGACCGACTTCTACGAAGGCGACGAAGTGCAGCGCGAAGCCCTGCTCAACGCTGCCACTCAGCCAGCCGCTGGCGCCAAGCGCAAACGCGGTCCGCGCCGTGGTGGCCGTAACAAGTCCGCACAGGGCGGCGCAGAGAATGGCGACAACGCTGGCGGCGGCCAGAACGATCAGGAATAAGTCTGCTGCACCATGAGTGTTGAACTGAGTATCCAGCCTGCGGCCGGTGGCGGCGAGTTCGCCTTCACCATTGCCTACATCGGCCTTGGCGCGAATCTGGGCGATGCCCGCGCGCAGGTCGAAGACGCGCTGCAGCGTCTGCAGGCGCTGGCCGGCTGCACGCTGATGGCGCGCTCGCAGCTGTACCGCACGGCGCCGATCGACGCCGGTGGCGACGATTATGTGAACGCCGTGGCACGCATCGCTACCACGCTCGATGCCGCCACGCTGCTGGCAGCCCTGCACGGCATCGAACAGGCACACGGCCGCGAACGGCCTTACCGCAACGCGCCACGCACTCTCGATCTGGATCTGCTACTGTATGGCGATGCGCGCATCAACACCGCCACACTGACGGTGCCACACCCGCGTATTACCGAGCGCGCCTTCGTGCTGCGGCCGCTGCTGGAACTGGCACCGGCCATCCATATTCCCGGTCTGGGCGCGGCGCAGGATTACGCTGCCGCCGTCGCCGATCAGCGCATCGAGCTGCTTACCTGATATTTGACCCGAACATTTGACTTCACTGCACGCGCTAGCTGTTAGGACTACACTATCGCGAACAGCACCTTTTTAGAGGATTACCATGTCTGCTTACCTGCAAGGAAACGAAATGGCCGCGAGCCAACCGCCTGCCGCCAGCCCGACGCCTGCACCGGCTAAACTGCCGGCCGCCAAAGCGGTCACCATCCCGACCCTGGCACAGCTGCGCGCCAATGGCGAAAAGATCACCATGCTGACCTGCTACGACGCCAGCTTCGCCTCCCTGATGGACCGCTGCGGCGTGGAAGTGCTGCTGATTGGCGATTCGCTGGGCATGGTCTGCAATGGACAGTCCTCCACCCTGCCAGTGACGGTGGCCGAAGTGGCCTATCACACCGCAGCCGTGGCACGTGGCAGCAAGTCGGCGCTGGTGCTGGCCGATATGCCGTTCGGTAGCTACGCGACGCCGCAGGCAGCGTTCGACAACGCCGTCAAACTGATGCAGGCAGGCGCCCACATGGTCAAACTGGAAGGCGGCGCATGGCTGGCCGAGACCGTGCGCTTCCTCACCGAGCGTTCGGTGCCGGTATGCGCCCATCTGGGTCTGACGCCGCAATCGGTGCATCAGCTGGGCGGCTACAAAGTACAGGGCAAGACGCTGGAAAGCGCCGATCTGCTGAAGGCCGATGCGCTGGCACTGCAAGCGGCCGGTGCGTCGCTGCTGGTGCTCGAAGCGATTCCGACTGCGCTGGGCAAAGAGACGACCGACCTGCTGGCGATACCCACCATCGGCATCGGTGCCGGTCCGGATTGCTCCGGTCAGGTACTGGTGATGCACGACCTGCTGGGCGTGTTCCCGGGCCGTAAAGCGCGCTTCGTGAAAAACTTCATGGATGGTCAGACCAGCATCGACGCTGCCATCAGTGCCTACGTCAGCGCCGTCAAGGATGGCAGCTTCCCGGCGCTGGAACACTGCTTCTAAGTCGACACAGCATGCTGCGCCGCTAGCGCAGCTGCTGCACACACTCCTCGAATACCGCCAGCAGGCGCTGCACGTCGGCGCTGCTGGTGTCGGGACACACCAGCAGCATATTGTGGAACGGCGTAATCAGCACGCCGCGATTCAATAGATACAGGTGGATGATGTGTTCCAGCTCGCTATCGAGTATCGCCTCTGCCTGCGTGCCATTAGCCGGCGCCTCGGGACAGAACTGGAACTCCGTGCGCGCGCCCACCTGCGTCACGCACCACGGTAACTGCTGGCGCGCGATCACCTCCCGCAAGCCTTGCGCCAGTTGCGCCGCCAGCGCCGTCATGTGCGCATAGGCCGCCTCCGTCATCACCTGTTCCAGATTGGCGCGCATCGCGGCCATCGCAAACATATTCGCGCTCAGTGTCGTACCCACTCCCGAGTGTCCGGGTGGCGCGGTGCGCTTGGCCTGTTCGACTCGCGCTGCCAGCGCAGCACTCATGCCATACACCGCGCAGGGAATCCCGCCCGCTACAGGCTTACCCAGTACCAGCGCATCGGCTTCGATGCCATGCGCGCGCGCGTAACCAGCGGGGCCGCTACTGATGGTGTGGGTCTCATCCATCACTAGCAGACTGCCGTGACGCCGGATGATCTGCTGCGCCGCTTCCCAGTACCCGGGCTGCGGCAGCACCATGCCGATATTGGTCATCACCGGTTCGGCCAGCACACAGGCCACATCGCCTTGCGCCAGCGCGGCTTCCAGCGCAGCGAGATCGTTAAACTCCACCACCACGGTATGCTCGGTGAGCGGATACACCTGTCCCAGCAGACTGTCGCGCTGAGTCGCCACGCCATCGACCAGATCGACAAACACATCGTCGACGGTGCCGTGATAGCAACCGTTAAACACCAGGATCTTGCTGCGTCCCGTCGCGGCGCGCAGCCAGCGCAAAACGAAACGGTTGGCATCCGACGCTGACAGGGCAAACTGCCAGTACGGCAAGCCGAAACGACGCGCCAGTTCGGCAGCAACCGGCGCTGCATCGTGCGATGGCAGCATCGCCGTATAGCCGCGCTGCGACTGGTGCGCAATCGCTGCCGCCACCGGTGCAGGAGCGTGGCCGAACATGGCGCCGGTATCGCCGAGGCAGAAGTCGACATAGTCATGGCCATCGGCATCGCGGAAGCGCGCGCCCGATGCCGCATCCACCGTCAACGCGAATGGCGTCGACCAGTCATTCATCCAGTGCATCGGTACGCCGAACAGCAGGTGTGCGGCAGCCTGCTGCGCCAGTTGTGCCGATACAGGATTACGGGCCGCATAGCTGGCGCGTTCACTCGCGGCCAGCGCCTGCGCGCGCTGCCAGTTCAAACCGTTACGGGTGCTGTGCATGGCGCGCTCCTTAGACCAGCAGCATCAGGTGTTCGCGTTCCCATGAACTGATCACCCGGCTATACGTCGCAAACTCCAGTTCCTTCACTTCGCAGAAGGCCTGCACGAATAATTCGCCAAGTATGTCGCTGAGCGGTTTGCACTCGCGCAGACGCATGATGGCGTCTTCCAGATTACGCGGCAGCTGATCATGCACATGCTCGGCACTGCCTTCGGTCGGTGCGGACGGCTGCAAGCCTTGCGTCATACCGAGATAGCCGCAGGCCAGCGTGGCGGCCATGGCCAGATACGGATTCACGTCGACACCCGGCACACGATTCTCCACCCGGCGGTTGCGCGGGTTGGAGTTCGGCACACGAATGCCGCAGGTGCGGTTATCAAAACCCCAGTGCACATTGGTCGGCGCCGACATGAAGCGTGACAGGCGGCGGTAGGAATTCACGTGCGGCGCCAGCAGCAGCGTGGCCGCTGCCGTGTAACGTTCTAGCCCGGCGATATAGTTGAAGAATAGCGGACTCGCTTCGCCCGTTGGGGTACTGAAGATGTTGTTACCCGCCGCGTCGAGCACGCTCTGGTGTATGTGCATGGCGCTACCGGGTTCCGTTTCCATCGGCTTGGCCATAAAGGTGGCGAAGATCCCGTGGCGCAGCGCCGTCTCGCGCACGGCACGCTTGAACAGGAAAACCCGGTCGGCCAGTTCCAGCGCTTCGCCATGGGTGAAGTTGATTTCCATCTGGCCCGCACCGGCTTCGTGGATCAGCGTTTCCACGCCCAGATCGTGCTGCTTGCAGAAGGTCGACAGTTCGAGGAAGAACGGGTCGAAGTCATTCACCGCATCGATCGAATACGACTGACGGCCAGATTCCGGTTTGCCGCTGCGGCCCAGTGGTGGCGCCAGCGGTTCATGCGGATTACTGCTGCGCGCCACCAGATAGAATTCCATCTCGGGCGCCACCACCGGTTGCCAGCCACGTTCTGCATACAGTGCCAGCACGCGGCGCAATACAGCGCGTGGCGACAGACCGACTGGCGAGCCGTCGAAGTTCTGGCAATCGTGTATCACCAGCGCGACATTCTCGGCGGCCCACGGCACTTGCCGCAGCGTGGCCAGATCGGGCTTGCAGATCATGTCGGGATCAGTAGCGCCGACATACGGCAGGTTATTCGGCTGCTCGCCATTGACCGTATTCAGTAGCACGCTCTTGGGCAGGCGCATTTCGCCTTCGCTCAGGAACAGATCCTTGGGCAGGATTTTCCCGCGTGCGATCCCGGTCATGTCCGCGATCACACACTCGACTTCGTGAATATTCCGTTCACGTAAAAAATCCCTCATGACCTGATCCATCTTGCATCTCCTTTGGTTACATCGATTTACAGCAAATCTTTCATCCGGTGATACAGCATGCCCAGCACCAGCGCTGGGGTGCGCAAGGCTGCGCCGCCGGGGAAGCTGTGGTGGCGCAGGCGCGCCAGCAGATCGAAGCGGCTGGCCTGACCGGCGATGGCCTGTGCCGCCAGTTGTCCGGCCATACCCGTGAGTGCCAGTCCGTGGCCGGAAAAACCCTGCAGATAGTAGATATTCGGATCTAGCCGGCCGAAATCCGGACCACGGTTCATGGTGATGTCAACGAAGCCGCCCCACGCATAAGGCACAGCCAGATCGGACAACTGCGGGAACACTGCCAGCATGCGCTGGCGCATCGACCCGGACAGATTCAGTGGCGTCGCACCGCTATAGCTCACCCGCCCGCCAAACAGCATGCGATGGTCGGCCGTAGGGCGGAAATAATCGAGCACAAAATTGGTATCGCACACGGCAGCACGGTGGCGGATCAGCGCAGCCGCCCGTTCCGGCGCCATCGCTTCGGTGGCGATGATGTAGGTCCCCACCGGCATAATGCGCGGCGCCAGCTCCGGCGCCACCGCTTTGCCATATTCGTTGAGATAGACATTGCCGGCCATGACCACGAAGTCGCAGCTAACCGAACCCTGTTCGCTATATACCACCGGTTTGCTACCACGCGACACCGCATGCACCGGGGTGTTCTCGAAAATCTGTACCCCGGCAGCACGCGCCGCCGCAGCCAGCCCGAGCGTGTATTTCAAGGGGTGCAGATGCCCCGACTGGGGATCATACACACCCGAATGGAAACGCTCACTGGCAATCCACTCAGGCAGGTCCGCTGGCCCGATCGGCTGCACTGCGTAGTGATAACGCTGCATCAGGTGGTTGCTGTAGTCGGCCAATTCGCGCGCCTTGCGGGCATTCACGGCCAGACTCAGATAGCCGGATACGAAATCGCAATCGATCTGGTGTTCGGCGATGCGCTGCCGTACCAGTGCCAGCGCATCCACCGTTACCTGCCACGCTTCGCGCGCAGCCGCCGGATCAAGCTGCGACTCGATGGCGGCGTCGCTGGCGTAGCCGGCGATCAACTGGCCGCCGTTACGCCCGGAGGCGCCCCAGCCGACCGTTTTCGCTTCCAGTAGCGCGACCGAGAAACCGCGCTGGCGTAATTCCAGCGCCGCCGAAAGGCCGGCCAGACCGGCACCAATCACGCAGACATCGGCCTGCACACTGCCTCCCAGCGATGCAGCAGGCGTGTTTCGGGAGACGCTAGCCTCGTAGTAGGAGTTCTGCGTCAGGTGTACTTCGCGTTTGAGCAGCATGTCAGTATCGATCTAGGTATCGGGAGGTTTCCCAGGCGCTCACGTGCTGGCAGTACTCCAGCCATTCGGCGCTCTTCAACGCAGCGAATTCCGTGACCAGATTGGTGCCCAGTGCGGCAGCGAGAACTTCATCAGCTTTCAGCGCTGCGACAGCGGCGCCCAGATTCTGTGGCAGCATTTCCAGACCGAGCGCAGCGCGCTGCGCGGCCGTCATCTGGTACACATCGGCATTCACAGGCGCGCTAGCCTGCAAGTGGCGTTCTATGCCATCCAGTCCCGCCGCAATCACACCCGCCAGCGCCAGATAGGGATTGGCCGAACTATCCGGCAAGCGCCATTCGATGCGCTGATACACCACCCGCGCCACCACGGTGCGGTTGTTTTCACCATAGCCGATAAAGGCTGGCGCCCAGCTGGTACCGGACAACGATTCGCCGCACATCAGGCGTTTGTAGGAATTCACGGTCGGCGCGCAGAGTGCCGTCAGTGCCCGCGCATGGCGCAGCAGTCCGGCCATGAACTGGTAGGCCAGCGGTGATAAGCCCAGACCATGATCATCGACAGCAGCTTCGCCATCGCCGAGTGCGAACAGTGGCTTGCCACTGGCGTCGGCCAGCGACAGGTGAAAATGCAGGCCACTACCGGGACGGTCCGCCACGGGTTTGGGCATCATGGAAAACAGCATGCCCTGCTCTTCCGCCAGATGATGCGCTGCCATCTTGAACAGCATGAAGTTGTCGGCTGCCTTCAGTGCGTCGGCATAGCGGTAATTGACTTCGAACTGCCCCGTCGCATCCTCATGGTCAATCTGGAAGACGCCCAGTCCGCACTGATCCAGACCGGTGCTGAGCTGATCGAGAAACGCCCGCTTGCGCAACAGACTCTTGCTGTCGTATGAGGGTTTTTCCAGCGTATCACCCGCTTCAGCTTCGTAGCCGTGCGCGCCCTTCTCGAGCAGGAAGAACTCTGGCTCCAGACCGGCATTCAGGGTCCAGCCATACTGCGCCAGTCGTGCCACCTGCTTGCGTAATACCTGACGCGGACAGGCATCGAAGGCTTGCCCCGCCACATAGCCATCCAGCGCCACCCGCGCATAGCCGGGCATCCACGGCATCGGCTGCAGGGTGCTTAAATCGGCGCGACCATAGTATTCCGAGCGAGGACCATTGCGCGGCAAGCCGGTGCCCCAGATCGATGGCCCCGAGAAGCCGGCACCGGGATTGACGATGTCGGACAGATAGGCCAGCGGTATCAGCTTGCCCTTGGCGGCACCATGGATGTCGGTGAACTGGGCGAACACATATTTGATGCCTTGCGCGGCCAGCTCGCGCTGTTGCTCCGGGACGGAACGGTTACTCTGTTCTGTTGTACTCATGGGTGCTCTCAACCGATCTGGATCCAGGTGGTTTTCAGTTCGGTGTATTTATCGAAGGCGTGCAGCGATTTGTCGCGGCCATTGCCGGATTGTTTGTAACCGCCGAAGGGTACGGTGATGTCGTCACCGTCGTACTGGTTGACGTGCACCGTACCTGCACGCAGGGCGCGCGCCGTCTGGATCGCTTTCGACAGATCCGCCGTCCACACGGCCGCCTGCAAGCCATACGAGGTCGCATTGGCCTGCTTCACCGCCTCCTGCAGATCGGTAAAACTCAGCACCGACAGCACTGGCCCGAAGATCTCTTCGCGCGCAATCGTCATGCTGCTATCGACCTGATCGAACAGAGTTGGCTCAACGAAGTAACCGCCACTGGCAGTACGCGACTGCTGACCACCGGACAGCAGTCGTGCGCCACCGGCCTTACCGGCTTCGATATAACCGAGTACCGTTTTCAGCTGGGTAGCGTCGACAATCGCGCCCATCACCGTTGCTTCATCGAGCGGATCGCCGGGCTGGTAGCTCGGCATCATCGCCAGCGCCTTGGCGATGAACTCGTCCTTGATCGACGCTTCCACGAACAGGCGCGAAGGCGCATTGCAGCTCTCGCCCTGATTAAAATAGATCGAACCAATCGCCGCCGCCACGGCAGCATCGAGGTCGGGACAATCGGCACAGACGATATTCGCCGATTTTCCACCTAGTTCAGTCCATGCACGCTTCAGGTTGGACTGGCCAGCCATCTGTAAAATCTGTTTGCCGACCCGGGTCGAACCGGTAAAGCCGATGCAATCGACATCCATGTGCAGCGCCAGCGCCGCCCCGGTCTCATGACCAAAGCCGGGCAACACGTTGAACACGCCAGCCGGAATGCCGGCTTCCAGCGCAATGTCGGCCAGCCGCAAGGCAGTCAGCGGCGACTTCTCGGACGGCTTGAGAATTACGCTATTCCCGGCGGCCAGCGCCGGTGCGATCTTCCACGCCGCCATAATCATCGGATAATTCCACGGCACGATAGCGGCCACCACACCGACCGGCTCGCGCGTGATCAGCGCCAGACTGCTCTCGGCGGTCGGTGCGATTTCATCGTAAATCTTGTCGATTGCTTCGCCATACCAGCGCAGGCAGTTAGCCGTCGCGCCCACATCGACGCTCTGGCTGTACTTGATCGGCTTGCCCATATCGAGCGTTTCCAGCAACGCCAGCTCCGGGCCGTATTGCTGCACCAGATCGGCAAAGCGGATCAGCACGCGCTTGCGCTGTGCCGGCGACTTGCCAGCCCAGCGCCGGTCCTCAAAGGCCGCGCGTGCGGCGGCGACGGCGACATCCACATCGGCAGCATCGCAGCGCGCCACCATGCCGAGCTTACGACCATCTATCGGTGACAGATTCTCGAACTGCTGCCCGGCCACGGCCCACACACGCTGGCCGCCGATCACTGCACGGCCGTCGATTTTTAATTGCGCTGCGCGCTCATGCCACGATGTTGTTGTCATCTTCGCCTCCACTACTCTCTCGATTAGAAACTGACCACCGTCGACACACCGAATACGTGGTTGTCTTTGCGGTAGTTTTCTTCAAACGTCTTGAACACATAACCGGACGAACGGTCATAACGGTATTCACCCTTCAAGTTCACGCCCGGCATCAGCGCATAGTTCACACCCAGCGACAACGCATAACGACGGGTGCCCAGGGTCGGATCGCTGACGATCCAGTTAGTGCCGTCATAGCTCATGCTCGAGCCAAAACCGTTGCGACCATCCGGGCAGTTGGCATCGGCACCGCTTGCGTCCTTGCAGACACCGCCAAAGGTCGAACCGAACACGCCACCGCCATTGCTACGGTTATTGATGTAATCGAGGCGTGCAATGGTTTCAAAGCGCGGTGTGACTTTGTAGGAGACCAGACCGGACAGGCCAAACCAGTGCGTGCCGCTGCCACTGAATGCGTTGTAATCGGTGGCCTTCTGGCGGCCATACGAAATCTGGCCCTGCACGTTCCATTCACCGCGCGCGAAGTAGCCGTCCGCTTCTATCAGATCCAGGCGACCGAACTGGTCGTGATCGTCAAAGCCTGCGTGGATGCCGGAGAAGCCGAGGCCATTGAATTCACCCTTGGCGTAATCGACGCGGTAGAACAGGCCCGGCGTCTGGCGCTTGCCGGTATCGATGCGGGAGCGGTTCAGATTCCCGACCAGTACCTTGGTATCCAACGGACCATTGATGAACTCCATCCCGGCACCGGTATAGAAATTCGCTGCCGAGAAATCGAACAGCAGATTGTGGGTAATCAGCTTGTTCTGATTCGACGGGATCATTTCATAGCCCGACCAGTCGGCCCACTGGCCGGCAATCAGGCGGGTGTTCAGGTCACCGAGCGGCACCACCACAGTCGCTTCGTGCACCAGATTACCGAAGTTATAGCCGGCGCCAGCGCTCTTACTTGGCATCATACTGACTTTGAGTTTGGTACCGCCTTCCAGTTCCTTCTCGAAGTTCAGCATGCCGCTGCCGAAGAAGGTATTGTCGTAGCCGAAGGTCTCCGGCGATCCACTGACGGCGCTGTTATTGTTCAGGAACACAAAGCTCGAAGTTTTCGAGTTACGGTTGTAGATATAGGTCGGATCGACGTAACCGGAAATCTTTACACCCTTGAAGCCAGCGGCTTCCGAAGCATCTTCCATCGCTTCAGTCTTGATGCGGATGCGATTGAATTCGGCAGGATCGACCGCCGCTTCACTGGCCATCGCTACCTTGGCGCTCACTTCCGAGGCCTGCGTGCTGGCCTGCTGCGCTTGCGTACTCGCCTGCTGCGCCTGCGCGCCGGCTTTTTCGATCAGCGACTCCAGACGCTTGACCTGATTCTTCAGCGCTTCGAGTTCCGCCTTCAACTCCTGATTGGTCTGAGCACCAGCAATGGCTGGATAGGCAATCGCGATGGCCAGTACGACTTTCTTCAGTAAGTGCATAGCTACTCCTTATGATTGTTGTGAGCGTTACTCGTTATCTGCCTTGAAGGCAGCGGAAATCTGTTTCTGACGCAAGCGCTCGGCACGCGCCATGTACAAGCTTGAAGCGACTACGCCTATCGATACCACCAGAATCGTCAACGCTGCGACGGCATTCACGCGCGGATCAAGTCCCAGACGGGCGCGCGAGAAAATCACGATCGGCATGGTCGACGAGCCGGGGCCGGACAGGAAAGCCGACAGCACCACATCATCGAGCGACAGCGTGAAGGTCAGCAGCCACGCCGAACCCAGTGCCTGCGTGATGTTCGGCAGCGTCACCAGGAAGAACACCTGATGCGGCTTGCAGCCCAGATCCATGGCCGCCTCTTCCAGCGATTTACTCATCTCCTGCAGACGCGATTGCACCACCACGGCGGCATACGCCATACCCAGCAGAGTGTGTCCCAGCCAGATGGTGGTCAGGCCGCGCTCGGGGAAGCCGAACAGCTTCTGCACTGACACCAGCATCAGCAGCAGCGACAGGCCGATAATCACCTCCGGCATCACCAGTGGGGCACTGACCATGCCGGAGAACAGCGTGCGGCCATAGAAACGCTGGTAGCGATTCAGCACAAACGCAGCAAACGTACCCAGTATCACCGAGGCGAATGCCGTCATTAAGGCGATGCGGATCGACAGACCGAAGCCGCTGAGGATCTCGGTATCGTTCAGCAGTTCCAGATACCAGCGCGTCGAGAAACCACTCCAGATCATGTCCTGACGCGAGCTGTTAAACGAAAACACCACCAGTACTACGATCGGCAGGTACAGGAACAGGTAGCCCATCGACAGCCAGCCGCGCCCGAACCAGCGTTGTAACCATTGAGCGTTCATGCACGGGCCTCCTGTTCTGCCTTGTATTTATTGAAGATCGCCATCGGCACCAGAATCAGCAGAATCACCACCACCGTCACGGACGAGGCCATCGGCCAGTCGTTATTGGTGAAGAATTCATCCCACAGCACATGGCCGATCATCAGCGTTTCAGGTCCGCCCAGCAGTTCCGGAATCACGTATTCACCGACTGCCGGAATGAACACCAGCATCGAGCCGGCGATGATGCCCGACTTCGACAGCGGCACGGTGATGCGCCAGAAGGTCTGCATCGGTGTGGCGCCCAGATCGGCGGCCGCTTCGAGGAAGCGGATATCCATCTTCACCAGATTGGCATACAGCGGCAGAATCATGAATGGCAGGTAGGCATACACCATGCCGATGATTAGCGAGAACTGGGTGTTCATCAGGTGCAGCGGTTCGCTGATCGCACCGATGCTCATCAGCAGGTGATTCAGCAGACCGTTATTGGCCAGAATGCCCTTCCATGCGTAGATACGCAGCAGGAAGGAGGTCCAGAATGGCAGCATCACCATCATCATCAACACGGGGCGTACGGTGCTGCGCGAGCGTGCCATGAAGTAGGCGAACGGATAGCCGATGATCAGGCATAGCAAGGTGGTGATCGCGGCGAACTTGATCGAACTGAGATAGGTCAGCACATACAGATCGTCCTGCGCAATGAACAGGTAATTCGAAATCTTCACCTTGAAGGTGATCACGCCATCGACAAAGGTCATCAGCGTACCAAACGGATTGCCGCCATCCGATTCCGTGAAGCTGATACGCATCACGATCAGGAAGGGCACCAGAAACGCGAAGGTCAGCCACAGCATGGGCACGGCAATCACCACACGCCGGCCGGTAATCCAGCGCAGACTGAGTGCATGCATAAGAGTTTTTTTCATGGCGGTGCTCAGCTGGTCAGCGCCACGATGTCGGAACCATCCCACCATGCATGGACGCGCATGTCGCGTTCCAGCGTGGTGCTCTGGTGGCGCGCGGCATTGGTCCGCGAGACGCGCAGATCCATGCCGCTATCGAGTCGCACGTGATAGCGGGTTTCGTTACCAAAGTAGGCCAGTGCGGTAATCACGCCGGAAGCGTGGTTGTAGCCTTGTTCGGCTAGACTGGCACGCTGCTCGTCGGTCGGCGCGTCGAGCTGGATACAGATTTTTTCCGGCCGCACGGCGATCGCCACTTCCATGCCCATGGTGCCGGTAATGCCGTGGTTAATGTAATGCATGCCTTCCGGCGATTCGACGATCACATGATCCGGCTGGTCCACCACCACCCGGCCATTGAACATATTCACACTGCCGATAAAGTCCGCCACGAAGCGGCAGTTCGGGGTCTCGTAGATTTCATTCGGTGCGCCGACCTGCAGGATGCGGCCCTCGCTCATCACCGCAATCCGGGTGGCCATACTCATCGCTTCATCCTGATCGTGGGTCACCATCACACAGGTCACGCCGACTTCCTCGATGATGCTCACCAGTTCCATCTGGGTGCGCTCGCGCAGCTTCTTGTCGAGTGCGCCCAGTGGCTCGTCCAGTAACAGCAACTGCGGACGCTTGGCCAGACTGCGCGCCAGTGCCACGCGCTGCTGCTGGCCACCGGACAGCTGGTGCGGCTTGCGGCGGCCGTATTTGGAAAGCTGTACCAGATCGAGCATCTTCTTGACGCGCTCGGCGACCTTATCTTCCGGAAGACCGTCGCGACGCAGACCGAAGGCGACGTTGTCCCATACCGTCAGGTGCGGAAACAGCGCATACGACTGGAACATCATATTGATCGGACGCTGATACGGAGGCACGC
>JAIELO010000312.1 GCA_019752915.1 Burkholderiaceae bacterium | reverse complement strand
TCATGAGTACCATCAGGCGTTTGCCATGCAGGGCGCGGGCGCGCTGGATCGGCGTGTCGGTGGCTAGCGGGTGGACGATGAACTGGGCTTTGCCGCTGGCGGTGCGCCACTCGCGCTGGCGCGAGGCGACTTTGAGATGAAAGCCGCCCGGCTGGGCAACGCGCTGGTTGAAATCGTGGAAGTCGTCGAACACCTGTGCGATGGCATCGCGGATGCGCGCGTAGTCGCCGGCGTAGCCCAGCCAGTCGACTTTGTCGTGTCCCAGTGTGGCATCGGCCATGCGCGCGACGATCATGGTTTCCGAGAGCAGGGCACTGGAAGCGGGGGTGTTCTGGCCATAGGACAGGTGCACCATGCTCATCGAGTCCTCCACGCTGACACCCTGCGCGACGCCATTCTGCAGATCGATTTCGGTGCGCCCCAGCGTGGGCAACAGCAGCGCCGCTTTGCCGTGTATCAGATGGCTGCGATTGAGTTTGGTGGCAATCTGCACGGTCAGCGCGCAGGAGCGCAAGGCCTCGAAGCTGCGCGGTGTATCCGGCGTGGCCATCGCGAAGTTGCCACCCATCGCCACAAACACTTTAACCTGTCCATCGAGCATGGCCTGAATGCTGGCGACGGTGTCATAGCCATGCTGGCGCGGTGGGTCAAAGTCGAACACCTGCGCGAGGCGCTCGAGAAACGCGCTGGTGGGTTTTTCTTCGATGCCCATGGTGCGGTCACCCTGTACATTCGAGTGGCCGCGCACCGGACAGAGACCGGCACCGGGACGGCCGATATTCCCGCGCATCATCATCAGATTCGACAGCAGCTGGATGGTGGCGACGGCGCCTTTGTGCTGGGTCAGCCCCATGCCCCAGGTGCTGATCACATTCCGGCTACGGCTATACAGTTCGGCCAGTTGGTCGACCTGCGCGCGTGATACGCCCGATTCTTCCAGTAATGGTGCCCAATCCTGCGCGCGCAGGTCTTGCTCGAAGGCGGCAAAGCCGCTGGTGTGCTGATCGATAAAGTCGCGATCGAGCAGACTGGCATTGCCCGCCGCGCGTGCGGCATCGTCCAGTTCCAGCAGACGCTTGGCGATGCCTTTGATGAGCGCAAAGTCACCGCCCAGTCGCGGCTGGATAAACATTGAGCTAATCGTGGTGCTGCCGTTGCCGAGCATTTCGCTGGCGTGAGTGGGGCTGGTAAAGCGTTCCAGTCCCCGTTCGCGCAGCGGGTTGATCGAGACGATGCTGGCGCCGCGTCTGGCGCAAGCACGCAATTCGCCCAGCATGCGCGGGTGATTGGTGGCAGGATTCTGGCCAAAAATCAGTAGCAGATCGGCCTGTTCGAAGTCGTCCAGCGTGACAGTGCCTTTGCCTACGCCGACCGTGCCGGGCAGACCGCGGCTGGTCGGCTCGTGACACATATTCGAGCAGTCCGGGAAGTTGTTGGTGCCATACATGCGTACGAATAGCTGGAATAGAAACGCGGCTTCGTTGGCGGTGCGTCCCGACGTATAGAAGGCGGCCTGATTCGGGTCGGGCAGGGCGTGCAGATGTTCGGCGATGACGGCAAACGCGCGCTCCCATGCGATCGGACGATAGTGGTCGCTGGCAGGGTCGTATTCGAGTGGCACGGTCAGGCGGCCATGCTGCTCGAGCGCGTAGTCGGATTGTTCCAGCAGTGCGCTGACGCTGTGGGTGGCGAAAAAATCGGCGCCGATACGTTTGCTGGTGGCTTCGGCGGCGACGGCTTTGACGCCGTTCTCGCAGAACGCGAAGCTGGCACCGGCTGCCCGGTCGGGCCAGGCGCAGCCGGGGCAATCGAAGCCGCCCGGCTGGTTCTGGCGGAGTAAGGCCGGCAGTTGTCCGACGCTGACTTTTTCGCGCACCAGATTGACGGCGACCTGTTTGACGGCGCCCCAGCCGGCGGCGGCGTGCGGGTAGGCTTGTATGCGTCCGGGTGCGGGGTGTTTGGGCATCGGCG
The DNA here is from genome assembly GCA_019752915.1 of Burkholderiaceae bacterium. Taxonomy (GTDB): domain Bacteria; phylum Pseudomonadota; class Gammaproteobacteria; order Burkholderiales; family Burkholderiaceae_D; genus Rugamonas. The sequence continues at coordinate 16,945 of JAIELO010000312.1, read as the reverse complement.
AGTGTGATGAATTCTGTTGTGCGGAGTATAGAACAGAACCCCTGGCTTGCGGCGCTGCGCCGGTTTGGTATATTGACGATTACTGTCCGTCTGCGAAATCTCAATATGCCTACCACCGATCCCCGCGTTGATGCCTACATTGAACAGGCGGCGCCGTTTGCCCAGCCTATCCTGCGTCATTTGCGCGCGGTGGTGCACGATACCTGCCCCGAGGTGGAAGAAACCATGAAGTGGAGCTTCCCGCACTTTATGTATCAGGGCATGTTATGCAGCACGGCGGCATTCAAGGCGCACTGCGCGCTCAATTTCTGGAAGGCCGAACTGCTGATGGGCGACGCCGCGCAGCGCGACGCGATGGGCCAGTTCGGGCGCATCACGACGCTCGACGAACTGCCGCCGGTGCCGCAACTGCAGGCTTATTTACGACAGGCGATGCAACTCAATCAGGATGGTGTAGCACAGCCGCGCGTACGCACTCGCGTGACGACGGCCGTGACGGTTCCGGACGATCTGCAGGCGGCACTGGCGCTGGTGCCGGCAGCGCAGCAGCATTTCAGTGAGTTCACGCCCGGCAAGCAGCGCGAGTATATCGCCTGGCTGGACGAGGCAAAAACCGAGGCGACCCGTGCGCGCAGGCGTGAACAGGCAGTCGAGTGGATCGCCGAAGGGAAAGCACGTAACTGGAAATATGAAAAATGCTAGCGGGGTGCTAGAACAATGAGGTGAGTAGCGAGGTGTCGTTCAGCAGGGTTTGGGCTGTACGGTGTTGCTACTAAGGGCGCCGGATTCCGCATGCCGGCGCTCGGCATCGCATGAGCAGCTAGGCTGTTCAGTGCATCGAAGCGGTCGACAGGTCCTTCAATTCACGTATGCTGATGTCCGACTTCTCATGCATACGCAGCAAAATAGTCGCGCCGACGGTTAGTTTGCGATGACGAATTTTGCTAATAATCGGAGGTTGTACCTCCAAAACTCGGCAGAGTTCTGCGTCGTTTTTCAAGTTCATCTTTTCGATCAAAGTGTCAAGCAGCTTGTTCGGGACGAAACTGGAAGGTTCCAGGGCCCGAGCACGATTCATGGCTTCGATCAGTTCCAGCTTCTTTTGCCGTACGTTCATGATTGCTCCTCCTTTGCTCAAAACGTGGATAAAAGATGACGTTTCCTGGCAAGGCTAGCGCCCACATTACTTATCTGAATGAGAGCGCTTCTCAACATTCTTGATAACCATGCAAGTTAGGCAAATCATACTACGGCAGGTGCGGAATGGCACGATGTGACAAATAAATTAGCTTGTTTATTGGTCAAATCACTTGACGTTTGTTGTTTCTTGTATGCCAATCTTTGATAAATGAAGTACTTTGTCGCTCATGGCGGCGGCGCTGTGGGCGTGGGTGACCATGATGGCGCAGGCACCGGTGGCTTTAATCTCTCTGCGCAGCAGTTCGAGGATGCTGTGGGCGGTGTCGGGATCGAGGTTGCCGGTCGGTTCGTCGGCCAGTACCAGCGCCGGGCGATGCACCAGTGCCCGCGCGATGGCGACGCGCTGCATTTCGCCGCCCGAGAGTTGATGGGGGAAGTCGTGTTCGCGTCCGCCCAGCCCGACCGCTGCCAGCATCTCGGTCGCAGCGCCGGTCGGCATGCCGTTCAGGAGTAGCGGCAGCGCCACATTCTGCTGCAGCGTCAGGTGCGGCAGCACGTGGAAGGCCTGAAAAATAAAGCCCATGCGCTGGCGGCGCAGACGGGTCGCGGCATCGTCATCGAGGCTGGCCAGCGCCACCCCGTCGACCAGAATCGCATCCGGGCCGCTGCTGGTATCGGGCGTATCGAGCCCGGCGATCAGATTGAGCAGGGTGGATTTACCGACCCCCGAATCGCCCATGATGGCAACGAATTCGCCTGCCTTGAAGTGCCAGCTGACGTCGTTCAGGACGGTGCGGCCATTGCCGTAGGTTTTACTCAGGTGACGCAGTTCGAGCATGGGGAGCTTTGGAAAAGGGCTAGCGGGTGAGCGCGCGGCGCAGCGCGAAGCTGACGGCATCGACCAGCGCCACCAGTAACAGCATGGCGAGGATCACGGTGGCGGCCTGCTGCATCTGGAACAGCGACAGGTGAAATTTCAGCATCTGCCCCAGTCCACCGGCGCCGACCACACCGAGGATGGCGGCGGCGCGGATATTGTTCTCCCAGCGGTACAGGGTGTAGGACAGCATCTGGGGCAGGGTTTGCGGCAGGGTCGCGTAGAAGAAGGCGGCGCTGGCACTGGCGCCATTGGTGCGCAGGCTCTGTTCCGGCAGTGGTGCGGCATTTTCCAGCGCATCGGCAAACAGCCGTCCCAGCACCCCGGCGGTGTGGGCGGCTAGCGCCAGTGTGCCGCCGAACGGGCCCAGACCTGCTGCGATCAGCAGAATCGCGGCCCACACCAGTTCCGGGATCGAGCGCAGTACATTCAGCAGGGCGCGCATCAGGGCACGGGCAGGGCGTCCCAGTCGCCCGGAGCCGGGCAGGGAAAATAGCAGTGCTGCGGCTACGGCGAGTAGGGTGCCGAGTGCCGACATGGCCATGGTTTCGATAGCGGCCCAGCCGGTGCGTGTGAGGAAGGCTGGCGTCAGGTCAGGCGGGGTGAAGCCGGCCAGCAGTTCCAGAATACTGCGCACGGCGTCGAACGTGAAGAATTCGCGCCATTTCAGAGGCAGGGTGGCGAAGCTGGCGACGATCAGGCACAGCACCAGCAGCATCAGGCTGAGGATGGTCCAGTCGCGGCGCGGGGCGGCAGGCAGGGGCGATTTCATCCGAGGCGGCGCCGTAAGGTTTTGGAAAACAGGTCGGCCAGCGCAACCAGGGCGACGAACACCAGCAGCATGCTGCTCACTTCTGCGCCGGCCAGCATTTTCATTGATTCATCCATGCGCTGACCCAGCCCGCCCGCGCCGACGAAGCCCATTACGACCGAGCCACGGATCGCGCATTCCCAGCGATACACGGTGTAGGACATCAGTTCGGCGGCCGCTTCCGGCAGCGCACCATACAGCAGTGCGGCAAGGCGCCCGCTGCCGTTGGCGAGCAGGGTGTTACTGGCGCGCGCGTCGGACGATTCGAGAATCTCGGCATACACTTTGCCCAGCATGCCGCAGTAGGTCAGGGCGATGGCCAGCACACCGGCGGTGGGACCGAGGCCGATGATGCGCACGAACAGCAGCGCCCACACCAGTTCGGGCACGCTGCGCAGTATCACCATGCACCAGCGCACCAGCTGGCGCACGGCGCGCGCCAGTGGCCGCATACGGCCGGTGCCGAGGCGTGAAATCGACAGTTGCTCGTTGATAATCAGGGTGGCGGGAATCGCGCCGAGCAGGGCCAGTGTCAGACCGGCGGTGGCAATGGCGACCGTTTGCCAGGTTTGCTCGAGCAGCATGAGCAGGAATTCCGGTCCGTGCGCCGGCACCAGAAAATCGGCCAGAAATCGACCTGTGGCGCTCAGGCTTTGCCAGTCCAGCAGCAGCCAAGGCTTGAATTCGGTCACCACCAGCATCGGCCAGAGCAGGATCAGGGCGACGGCGCTTATGGCCAGTCGGCCGCGCCAGGCCGGATCGGGATGCAAACTAGTGAGCGATGCGGTCATCGTTACGGGAGCGGGTAATCTAGCGACGGGCTAGCGGTCTATGATTGGTCGATTGCGATAGCGTCGCATGCGGGCATGCGGCGCTATGAAAGCTATTCGCGCGTTGTCTGGTTCCGAGGGAATCAGCCGCTATCATAGCAAAGAAGCCGGCTCCCATGCAGCAGCGGCAGTGATTGCCGCTGCTGCAGGCTTACAGCGCTTTCAGGAACGCTGCCAGATCGGCCGCCTCCTGCGGGGTGTAGCCGATTGCGAAGCGGGTGTCGTAGAACTTCACCAGTGCTTCGATGCTGGCCGCCGAGCCGTCATGGAAATACGGCGAGCGTGATTCCAGCCCGCGCAGGCTCGGCACCTTGAAGCGGCCGATGTCTTTCCACTTGCCGCTGACCATGGCGGCGCCGGGGTCGCTGGTGGCGACGGTCTCGCCCGTGGCGTTATTGCGCAGGGTGTACAGCGGCAGGTCTGCGCTACGTAGCGCTGCGGCGGCCACGCCGGTATTGAACAGGCGGGCGACCGATTGCGAACCGATGCCCGGCGCGTCGTGGCAACTGGTGCAGCTGCCGCGGGCCAGCGGGCGGCGCAGTTCGTCATTGAAACCGGCGACACCGGTAATATTGAAACCCTTGTTATTGAAAATCTGTTCGCCCCGGGCGATGGCGGCACGCGCCAGGTCGGTTGCAGTCGGTGCTGCAGGCGGGCGACCGCGCTGCGCTGGTGGTTGCGGCCGGTCCAGATTGCGCCAAGCCCCGTACAGGTTGATGACGCTGCGGTTAAAAGGCGCGCCACTCTGGTAGTCGCCAGCTTCCAGATCGTTGATGCCGAAGTAGTAGGCCGTCTGCGACAGTGCCAGCGGGCCGCCCAGCGCACCTGCTGCCGTCAGGCTGCCAGCGCTGCTAGAGGTAATCTGGGCGGTGAACAGGGTTTGCTCGAAATCGACGATGGCGCGCTGCTGGGCGGCGCTCAGATCGGCCGCAGCTTCGGCATGGCCGCGTACTGCGGCGTTGGACTGGTGCAGCAGGCTGCTATCGATGCTGGCAAAGCACAGGGCGGGGCGGACATTGCGCAGGCAGTTGGCACCCGTGGTGCCGGTGGCCGTCTCGCGGCCATCCCACATCACGCTGCTGAGGAATTTCAGATTGGTGGTGGGTAGCGGGCGGCGGAATAATGACAGTTCGCTGGCGCTGGCGTAGTGATAAGGGTCGTCGACGCTGGCAAGCGAGAATTCGGCGCCGGCTGGCAGCGGCAGGCCAACCCGGATCAGGCCTTTACCCAGTAGCAGCGCGTAGGCTAGCCGTTTCTGTTCGAGCGTGGTGGTGGCAGCCAGTGGCGAGACGGCGCCATCGACGCTGCGGAAGACCGGATCGAGGCCGTTACTAGCGGTGAAGCGCGCGGCGAGTTTGTCCGGGCCGATGCTCCAGCCGTTGTCGGGCTGGTGGCAACTGGCGCAACTGCGGCCATTGCCCTGCCCCTGAAAGAAGGGATTGCTGCGATCGATGCTGCCCGCGCTACTGAGGGTGAGCGCTTCGCCCGCTTCGTTGGCGACGGGCAGTAACGGATTGACCGCCGCCGGTGTGCTGACGGCCGCCGGTGTGGCCACTGCAGCACCCTGTAAGACGCGTGGCGTGGCAGCGACGCTCGCCGTGTCGCTGCTGCCACCGCAGCCGCTCAGGACGGCGGCAGCGAGGAGGCTGAGAGGCAGATAGTTGCTCGGTGTGGGGCGCATGGTGGTCTCCGGGGTGCTGTGACAATGACGCCAGAGTGCCGTGCAAATGTGCAGGAACAATGCAGGCGGCAACTTGTTGTTGCTTTAGCGCATCATCCATATTGCCTGCACATTTGGCAGGTATGATGTGCTGGCACCGTGTGGTGTGTGGCAGTACCCAGACAAGGGCAGGTATGGAATCGAGATGGCGCCTAACCATCGTGCGCAAAATCGCACTGGCCGTGACGGCGATTGTGCTGCTGTGTCTGGTTACCATGGCGTGGGTGACCAGCGTCAGTCTGCAGCGCGGTTTCGTCTCCTATCTGAACCAGTTGCAGACGCAGGATTTCGATCAACTGCGGGTGCTGCTGGAACAGCGCTACCGGCGCGAGGGAAATTTCGAATGGCTGCGTGGCAGGCCCAGAGTGCTCGGTGATCTGCTGGCCGAGATGCAGCCACAGTTGCAGGCCGATGCCGCCGGCGATGACCGGCCACATCGTGCGCAAAGTGCGCATCGTGGTGACGGGCGTCACCCGCCACGCGGTCCTAGGCCAAGACCGGAACATGGCGACGATGCAGGGCCGGGGACGGAGCAGGAGCCGGGACCGGGTCCGGGTCCGGGTCCGGGCTTGGTCCCGCCACCACCACGCCGCGATCCGCCGCCGAACCGGCATGATCCGGTCGGCCTGCTGTCGCGTATTTCGATTGTCGATGCCGACGGCCGTAGCGTGATCGGGCCGGCGGATTTTCCGCCGGGGATAGAACGTGCCATCAAAGTCGACGGGCAGGTAGTGGGCCGGATGCGCATGCTGCCACTGCGCCAGGCCAGCGGTGCCGATACCAGCGCTACCACTTTCCTGCGCGAGCAGCTGCGCACCATTGTGCTACTGGCCTGTGCGCTGTTCGGGGTGGCGTTGCTGGCGGCGATCTGGCTGGCGCGGCATCTACTGCGCCCGGTGGCAGCGCTGCGCGATGTGACGGCGCGACTGGCGAAGGGCGAGTTGTCGGCGCGCGCGCCGCTGCTATCGCGCGATGAACTGGCCGAGCTGGCGCTGCACGTGAATGCGATGGCACAGGCGCTGGAGGCGAGCGAGCAGCAACGTCGCAAGATGCTGGCCGATGTGTCGCATGAATTGCGCACGCCGCTATCGGTCATCCGTGGCGAAATCGAAGCGCTGCAGGATGGCATCCGACAGGCCGATGCCCATGCGCTGGCTTCGCTGCATACCGAGGTGCTGCGCCTGAACCAGTTAGTCGATGATCTGCACCAGCTGACCATGGCCGCTGCCGGCGATCTGCAATATGACTGGCAAGTGCTGGACCTGCAGGCTTTGCTGGCGCCTTTACTGCTACGCTATCAGACGCGGGCACGCCAGCAGGGGCTGGACCTGAGCTGGCGCTTGCCGTCCGGGCCAGTGCTGTTGCGCGCCGATGCCGGCCGGCTGACGCAGGTACTGGTCAATCTGCTGGAGAACAGTCTGCGTTATACCGATGCTGGCGGGGAGATTGTGCTGTCCCTGCAAACGCTGCAGGGACAGGCCGAACTGGTGATCGAAGACACGGCGCCCGGTGTTCCGGCCGGTACCCATGGCCAGTTGTTCGAGCGCCTGTACCGGGTCGATGCGGCGCGCACGCGCGAGCGTGGCGGCAGCGGTCTGGGACTGGCGATCTGCCGCGCACTGGTCGAAGCGCATGGCGGAACCATAGGCGCCAGCGCTTCGGTGCTGGGCGGGGTGCGCATGCTGCTGCGCTTGCCACTGTCCGTTGCGACTGCGACGCGCACATGAATAACACGCATCTCAATCGGAGGCATTCCTGATGGAGCATCGTCAGCACATACTGGTGGTCGAAGATGACGCCAAGATTGCAGCGCTGCTGAACGATTATTTCGAGGCCGCCGGCTACCGCTGCACGCACGTGGCAGATGGTCTGAGCGCGGTCGCGCAGGCACGCAACGCTGACATTGACCTGATGGTGCTCGATCTGATGCTGCCGCAGCTGGATGGCATCGGTGTCTGCACCGAGGTGCGGCGCTTTTCCCAGCTGCCGATCATCATGCTGACGGCGCGGGTGACGGAAATCGACCGGCTGCTGGGTCTCGAAACGGGAGCCGACGATTATGTCTGCAAGCCTTTCAGTCCGCGTGAAGTGGTGGCGCGCGCCAAGGTGCATTTGCGGCGTAGCGGGAAGCTGCAAGCGCCATTGAGCATCAGCGAACCGGCAACGCCACCCATGCTGCCACTGCTGGTCGATCGGGAACGTATGGACGTCAGGCTGGACGGGGTGGCGATGGCATTGACGCCGGTGGAATTCCGCCTGCTGGCAGAATTGATCGACCATCCGCAGCGGGTGTTCTCGCGCCAGCAATTACTGGATCTGTCGCATGAAGATCAGCGCGATACCAGCGACCGCACGGTCGACTCGCATATCCGTAACATCCGCCGCAAGCTGGGCGCACGCGCCGATTGTCTGCATTCGGTGTACGGGGTGGGCTACCGTTACGAGCTGCCCTCAGGGGGATGATCGACGCAGTACCGGCGCCGCACTGTGCGGGCCGGGCTTGCGTACTCTGCGTACTTTGCGTACTTACAGGCAGGCACCTACGCCGGGCCGGACCAGCATCGGGTCGGATTCCGGCAACGCAGCCTCGGGCGATTGCGTGGTCTCGCCCTGATACAGGGCAGCGATCATCGCCGGGGTGACCTGTTCGCGCGGCAGGTCGAAGGCAATCCGGCCGTCACGCAGGGCGACGATGCGCGGGAAGTGTGCCAGCGCCAGTTCTACCTGATGCAGACTGCAGATCAGCGTGGCGTTACGCTGGCGCGCTTCCTCACGCAGGGTATTCAGGGTCAGCGTGGAGAGTGCCGGATCGAGCGCCGATAAGGGTTCATCGACCAGCAGTGCTTCGGCCGTCGACAACAGCAAGCGCGCCAGCGCACAGCGCTGCCGTTCGCCACCCGACAAGCGGTCAACCCGCGCATAGAGTTTATCGCCCAGATTGAAGCGCGAGAGTGCCTGCCATGCTGCCTCCGGATCGGCCGGTTTGAACAGCGACGTCAGTGAGCGCCACAAACTCCAGTGCGGCAAGCGTGCTGCCAGCACCGCCGTGACCACCCGCTGGCGGGGTGGCAGCGGCGGCGTCTGCGGCGCCAGAAACAGCCGTGCGCGCAGGCGGTGACGCGCACCATGGGCGAGCGCCCACGGCACCACCCCGAATGCCTCGAAGCGCCCGCTGGCTGGCTGCTGGGCCAGTGCCAGCGTGGCCAGGAGTGTGGTCTTGCCCGCGCCCGAGGGACCGATCAGGGCGATCTGTTCGCCCTGCTTGATGCTCAGGTTCAGGCTGTGCAGGGCAGCCTGCTGCGCTGCGCCGGGATGGCGCACCGTCAGCTCTTGCAGTTGGTAAGTCAGCATCGATTACTTCTTCAGCAGACCCGCGTTCTGTGCCGCTGCTTCGATTGCGGTGTAGTTCTCAGCCTTGGTCGGGATGAATTTCGAGGCGCGCTGCAGGTCCATGATGATTTTGTCCTGCGGATTTTTCGGATCGAGTGCCAGGAAAGCGTCGCTGAGTTTTTTCTTCAGATCGGCGCTCATGTCGCTACGTACGCTCCAGTTGTAATCGTAGTAGCCGGGCGTGGTGTAGAACACGCGGACCACGGCAGGATCGACCTTCTTCTCGGCGACCAGTTTTTCCCAGACCGAGATGTTCAATGCGCCGGCGTCGACCTTGCCGCCTGCAACGGCGGCCACGGTGGCGTCATGGGCGCCGGAGAAGGCGATGCGTTTCAGGTCGGTGTCCGGATTGATTTTGGCAGCCAGCAGGAAGGAACGCGGCATCAGGTGGCCCGAGGTCGACGATTCCGAACCGAAGCTCAGGGTGCGGCCTTTCAGGTCTTCCAGCTTGTTGATGTCTTTGTTGGTGGTGATGAACACCGATTTGAATTTTTCATCTTCGGCGCGCTGCACCAGCGGGGTGATCTGGTTCTTGCTGCGGTCCTTGGCTTGCACGAAGGTGAAGCCGCCGAACCAGACCATGTCGACTTTCTTATTGATCAGTGCTTCTACCGAAGCGGCGTAGTCGGTCACCGGGGTGAATTCCACCTTCATGCCGATTTTCTTCTCCAGATATTCGCCCAGTGGCTTGAACTTACGCTGCAACTCGGTTGGCGCTTCATCAGGGATGGCTGATACGCGGAATACGTGGTCGGCCGACTGGGCCTGGGCGTAGGTGGCGGCCAGCAACAGCGTCGCGGCGAACAGGGATTTCAGGGTGTGCAGGGGCGAAAATTTCATGGCGTTGACCTTATCTGGGTAATGGTTCAGGGATGGTCTCGTGGTGCCGCCGCACGGTAATACAGGCGTCACACATGGCGATACATCTTCAGCTATCATAGCAAACATCGGAAGACGGGATCATCCATTCGAAAGGTCAAGCAATGTTGCAGATGCCTCATAGTGCTTCGAGCGGGTGTCCCATGCCCGATGCCGCCGGCGTGTTGCCCCAGGCGCAGTCGGCTCATGAGACCTTGCCGGAAGCGGCGCAAGGCAGTGCCGCGGTGCTGGCCGAAATCACGACCGGTCTGCTGGCGGCACGGCCCTACATCTCGCCCAAGTACCTGTATGACACCTTAGGCTCGAAGCTGTTCGAAGCCATCTGCGAACTCGACGAATATTATCCGACCCGTACCGAAGCGGCGATTTTCGCCCGTTACGGCGCCGACATGGCCGCCTGTATCGGCCACGGTGCCAGCCTGATCGATCTTGGCGCCGGCAATTGCGCCAAGGCCGCGCAACTGTTTCCTTTGCTGCGCCCGCAGCAGTATGTGCCGCTCGATATTTCGGCGGAGTTTCTGACGCAGGCGGTCTACGGTCTGCAACAGCGGTTCCCCGCTATCGAGATGACGCCACTAGGGCTGGACTTTTCCGCCGGTTTCAGTCTGCCCGAGTCGGTCAGCGCGTCACGCCGGCTGTTCTTCTATCCGGGTTCGTCGATCGGCAATTTTTCGCCCGTGCAGGCGCTGGCGCTGCTGCGCAATCTGCGTGCGAACGCCGGGGAGGATGGCGGTCTGCTGATCGGTATCGATCTGGTCAAGAATAGCGCGGTGCTCGATGCCGCCTACAACGATGCGCTGGGTGTCACAGCGGCGTTTAACCTGAATCTGCTGCGCCACGTGAATCGCCTGATCGGCGCCGATTTCGATCTGGCGCAGTGGCAGCACTATGCCTATTTTGACGCAGCGGCCAGCCGCATTGAAATGCATCTGGAAGCCCGCACGGCGCTCAGCGTGCAGTGGCAGGGTGGCACGCAGCAGTTTGCGCGCGGTGACCGTCTGCACACGGAAGACAGCTACAAATACACGCCTCAGGCGTTCCAGCAATTGCTGCAAAGCGCTGGTTTCGAAACGGTGCAGCACTGGACTGATCCTGACAACTGGTTTGCGGTGCTGTATGCCCGCGCGGTGCCGTAATGAACGCAGCGTTGCAGCCATTAGCTGGCGTGTTCCCGCTCGCGGACCCGCAGATGATGCCGCTGGCAGCGTCCTACCTGCAGGTGCGCCGCCATACACTGGCTTTGGCAGAACCGCTGTCCGACGAAGATTGCGGCGCCCAGTCGATGACCGATGCCAGCCCTGTGAAGTGGCATCTGGCGCACACCACCTGGTTCTTCGAGACCTTTATTCTGGAACGCCATGAGCCGGACTTTGTGCCATTTCACAGCGCGTTCCGGGTGCTGTTCAATTCCTATTACAACGGCATCGGTGAAAAGCATCCGCGCGCCCAGCGCGGTTTGCTGACGCGCCCTTCGATGGCGCAGGTGCGGGCTTACCGTGCCAATGTCGATCAGCGCATGCAGCAGCTGATGGCCCGGATTAGTAGCGGTGCAGCGACTACGCAGGCGCAACTGGCCACGCTGGTGACGCTGGGCTTGCAGCACGAGCAGCAGCATCAGGAATTACTGCTCACCGACGTCAAGCATCTGCTGGCACAGAGCGCGCTGCTGCCCGCCTATCTGGAACAGCCGCTGGCGCGTGCCAGCGCCGCAGCGCCCGTGCACTGGTTACGTTTTGAAGGCGGCCTGACGGAGATCGGTTTTCAGGGGCCGGGCTTCTGCTTCGATAACGAACTGCCGCGCCACCGCCAGTATGTTGCGCCGTTCGAACTGGCCTCGCAGCTGGTGACGAATGGCGAGTATCTGGCCTTTATCGCGGCGGGTGGCTACACCCAGGCGGCCTTGTGGCTGGCCGAAGGCTGGGACTGGGTGCGTCAGCAGCAGTTGTCTGCGCCGCTGTACTGGCGTCGGGAAGGGCAGCAGTACTACGAATTTACGCTGTATGGCGAACAGCCGCTCGATCCGGCACGGCCAGTCTGCCATCTGTCGCTGTACGAAGCCGATGCTTATGCACGCTGGGCCGGTGCGCGTCTGCCGACCGAAGCCGAGTGGGAGCTGGCGGCAACGCTGCAGGCAGCGCTGGTACAGGAAGGGGCGGCGACAACTGCACCGCCGGAAGCGGGCGGGCTGCACCCTGCCGGTGCTGGTGCTGGTGCCTGTGCTGGGGCTGGCGCGAGCGCTGATTCACCAGCGCTGTTGCAGATGTTTGGCCATTGCTGGCAATGGACTAGCAGCAGCTACGCTGGCTACCCGGGCTTTCAGACGGCCGACGGCGCGCTCGGTGAATACAACGGTAAATTCATGCTGAACCAGTATGTGCTGCGCGGCTCCTCGTGCGCCACACCGGCCGGACACGCACGTGCCACGTATCGTAATTTCTTCCCGGCTGGCGCACGCTGGCAATTCACGGGCGTGCGGCTGGCACGACAGCTGGCCTGACTTCAGGCTGACAGGCGGAACTGGCTGACCATGGCACTCAGATCGTCGGCCTGATCCTGCATGGCGGCAGCTGCGGCGGCGGCCTGTTCCACCAGTGCGGCGTTCTGCTGCGTGACTTCATCCATCTGGCTGATGGCGATATTAATCTGCTCGATGCCGCCCAGTTGCTCGGTGTCGGCGCGGGTAATGTCGCCCACGATGGCGGTGACCTGACGGATGCTTTCCTGTACTTCGTCCATGGTGCTACCCGCCAATGCCACCTGTTTCGCGCCGGTGGCAACCTTGTTGACCGAATCGTCGATCAGCACCTTGATTTCCTTGGCTGCCGCTGCTGAGCGCTGCGCCAGATTACGCACCTCGGTGGCCACTACCGCAAAGCCACGTCCCTGTTCCCCGGCGCGCGCCGCTTCCACGGCAGCATTCAGCGCGAGGATGTTGGTCTGGAAGGCAATCCCGTCGATGACGGCGATGATGTCGACGATCTTGCGCGAGGAGTCATTGATGGAGTTCATCGTGCCGACCACCTGCGACACGACTTCACCACCACGCCGCGCCACTTCATTGGCGGCATGCGCCAGCTGGTTCGCTTCGATGGCGTGACCGGCATTGTTCTTGACAGTGCCGGTCAGTTCCTCCATTGAGGCAGCGGTTTCTTCGAGCGAACTGGCTTGTGCCTCGGTGCGCGATGATAAGTCCATATTGCCACTGGCGATTTCGCCGGAAGCGGTGCGAATTGCCGACGTGCCGCCGCGCACGCGGCCAACGATGTCGGACAGATTGTCGGTCATCTGGCGCAGCGCGGTCAGCAACTGGCCCATTTCATCGGTGTGGGTATGGTTGATATGGCAGGTCAGATCGCCGTTGGCGACCGCCTGTGCAGCGGCCACGGCCACACCAATCGGCGCGGTGATGGAGTGCGTCACGCGCCACGCGGCAAAGCAGCCGAAGGCCAGCGCGGCCATTCCCAGCCATAGCATCAGTTGGGTGGCGACGCTGATATGCTGTTTGATCGCAGCGCCATGATCGTTCACCATCGCGCGCTGGCGCTCATTGAGCTTGCGGATACTGTCCTGCAGGGCGTTCAGCTTCGGCATCATGTCGTTGTGCAGTGCGCTCAGCGCCGCCTCGCGCTGGCCGGAACCCAGCAATTTCCCGACCTCGGTGAACGCTACGACATAGGCTTTGCGCTGCGTGCGGATGTCGCGCATCAGTGCCTTGCCATCCTCGTGCGTGATCAGATTGTCGAGCGTCTCCAACGCTGTCGTGATGGCCTTTTTATTCGCGTCGATGCCACTGTAAATCTGGGTAATGCGGGCCGGATCGTCGGTACTGAACAGCTCCAACGTCAGGGCCGAATTGGCGCGGGTGGTGCTGCTGACCAGCGCGGCTGCATCGGCCTTGATCCAGTCCTGATCAATGATGGCGCTATTGAGCTGACCGATGCCGTGCAGTTTATTCAGGCTGACGCCGATCACGAGGGCCATCAGCAGGAGGATGGCGCCGAAGGCGGTACCGAGGCGTGCGCCGATTTTCAGGCTGGAGATAGACATGGTACCGGTTCCTCTGTAGGTAGTGATCGGTCCAGTATAGCCAGATTGGATTTTTCGTGATTTTAGGTTGTTGCGACGCAGCAACGAAAAAAAGCCGCACAGAGTGGTGCGGCTTTCGACTACCTTGGTGCTAGTTGTTGCTAGTGATTTACCAGTGTCAGACCGACGCCACGGTTTTGCCGGTAGCGCCCGTTTCGGTGCGGCTCAGCTGGCGGTTGACAGCGCTCAGCACGGCCTTGAACGAGGCCGTCACGATGTTGCTGTCGATGGCGGCGCCGAACAGGGTCGGGCCATTGGCCAGACGCAGTTCCACATAGCAGGCTGCTTTGGCGTTGGCACCGGAACCGATCGAATGCTCGTGGTAGTCCATCAGTTTGATGTCCAGACCCAGTGCATTGACGAAGGCGTCGATCGGGCCATTGCCGCCACCCTGCAGGGACAGTGGCGCGTGCTGGTGTTGCAGCGCGATGTCGATCTGCACCGGCTCGTCGCTGGTGGTGTCTTCGGTCAGTTTGTGCGAACTGTAGGCGTACGGCGTGGCAGGTTCGAAGTACTCCTTGCTGAAGATCTCGTAGATGCCGTCGGACGTGATCTCCAGACCGGTGGCATCGGCCACTGCCTGCACGGCGCGGCTAAATTCGATCTGCAGACGGCGTGGCAGCACCAGACCGTAATCCTGTTCCAGCAGATAGGCCATGCCGCCTTTGCCGGACTGGCTATTCACGCGGATCACGGCGTCGTAGCTACGGCCCAGATCCTGCGGGTCGATCGGCAGATACGGAATTTCCCACAGCGCGCCTTCCTGCTGCTGGGCGAAGCCTTTTTTGATCGCGTCCTGATGCGAACCGGAGAAGGCCGTGAACACCAGATCGCCCACATACGGGTGACGCGGGTGCACTGGCAACTGGTTGCACTCTTCAACGCATTTACGTACCTCGTCGATGTCCGAGAAATCCAGACCCGGATGTACGCCCTGCGTGTACAGATTCAGTGCCAGCGTCACCAGATCGACGTTACCGGTGCGCTCGCCGTTACCGAACAGGCAGCCCTCGACGCGGTCGGCGCCAGCCATCACGGCCAGTTCGGCGGAAGCGACGGCGGTGCCACGGTCATTGTGCGGGTGCACGCTGATGATCAGCGAATCGCGGCGTGCCAGTTTGCGCGACATCCATTCGATCTGGTCGGCGTACACGTTCGGCGTGCTGCATTCCACCGTGGACGGCAGGTTGATGATCATTTTGTTCTGCGGCGTTGGCTGCCAGATGGCGCTCACGGCGTCGCAGATATGTTTGGAGAAATCGAGTTCGGTGGTGGAGAACGATTCCGGGGTGTATTCGAAGCCCCAGTCGGTCTGCGGATGCTGGGCGATCAGTTCTTTGACCAGTTTGGTGCCAGTGGTGGCGATGTTGGTGATTTCTTCGCGCGACATGCCGAACACCACTTTGCGGAATACTGGCGCGACCGAGTTATACAGGTGCACGATGGCGCGCTTCGCACCCGCTGCCGATTCCACGGTGCGGCGGATCAATTCTTCGCGCGACTGGGTCAGCACGATGATGGTCACGTCGTCGGGAATGCGGTCTTCGTCAATCAGTTTGCGCACAAAGTCGAAGTCGGTCTGGGACGCGGAAGGGAAACCCACTTCGATTTCCTTGAGACCGATTTTGACCAGCAGTTCGAAGAAACGCAGCTTTTTCTCAGGGCTCATAGGCTCGATCAGCGCCTGATTGCCATCGCGCAGGTCAGTGCTCATCCAGATCGGTGGGCGGCTGATGATCTGGTTAGGCCACTGGCGGTCGGTCAACTGGATGGCGGGGAAGGCGCGGTATTTGGCGGCTGGGTTCTGCAACATCATAGGGTGCTCCTGAGTCTTGAATAAGGAAAGTGCATGGAAACTGCTGGATGCCGGCCGGGGGCTGGCGCTCTGCTGTGGCAACTGGCTGCCGGGCGGCCACGGAATACTAGGCCAGGCAACCGATCGGTAGCATTAGCAGTAGCGGCAGGGTGCATGCGTGCGCAGGCAACGCGACAAAGGCGCTGGTGCGGGATGGAGCATGGCTAGCCGGGTTGAACATCGGTGCAAACTTTCCTGGGATTTGAAGACTGGTGCGACTTGTGGCCGGCACCGGGGTACAGCTGGAACGCGGATTAAGCGCGTGCTAGGTGGCGCGCTGCTAGCGATAGGGCGCTAGCAAACGGCAGCAGGAAAGCGGATAGGTGCAGAGACGAGGTCATAGGCTTAATGTACGAGAAAGGCGGCCGCCATGTCAAGGGAAATTGCTTGAATGATCATGGGAGTCTGGTATCGTGATGTTTTTTTCGCCGAGTCCCACCATGATCATCTTCCGCCAGTTGTACGATGCCGCCTCCTCGACCTACACCTACCTGCTCGGTGATCGTGAGAGTGGTGAGGCACTGCTGATCGATCCGGTCTACGAGCAAGTACCTCGCGATCTGGCCTTGCTCGACGAACTGGGACTGCGGCTGGTCGCGACGCTCGATACCCACGTTCACGCCGATCACGTGACAGGGGCGTGGCGTCTGAGCCAGCGCTGCGGCAGCCGTATCGGGCTGGCAGCGGTGGCCGGTGCACAGGGTGTGCAGCGGGCCCTTAAACATATGGACACTGTGTATTTCGGCACCCACCATGTGGCGGTGCGTGCCACGCCCGGCCACACCAATGGTTGCCTGACCTATGTGCTGGATGACCAGAGCATGGCATTTACCGGTGACAGTCTGCTGATTCGTGGTTGCGGACGCACCGATTTCCAGCAGGGCAGTCCGCGCCATCTGTTTGCATCGGTGCGTGGCCAGATTCTGACGCTGCCGGACGACTGTCTGCTGTATCCGGGCCATGATTATCGCGGCATCACCGTCACCACCGTGGCGGAAGAGCGACGCTACAACCCGCGTCTGGGCGGCGATGTCGATGTCGGCGACTTCACAGGTTATATGAACAACCTGCACCTGCCGCATCCGAAACAGATGGCGGTGGCGGTGCCGGCCAATCTGCGTTGCGGCCAGCCGGACGGCGAGGCGCCACCGCTGGATAGTCCGGATTGGGCGCCGCTGACGCTGCGTTTCAGCGGCGTGTGGGAAATCGAGCCGATGGCCTTGCTGGAACTGGGCGATGCGGCGCAGATCGTCGATGTGCGCGAGCAGGCCGAGTTCATCGACCAGCTCGGACATTTGCAGGGCGCGCAGCTGGTGCCGCTGTCGGAATTGACGGCGCGTCTGGAAGAACTGGATCG
>JAIELO010000026.1 GCA_019752915.1 Burkholderiaceae bacterium | reverse complement strand
GCGGCGATGCGATTCTACGGCGAAGGTGTCTTGCGCTTCGCGGGAGATCTTCCACTGGGTCGCCACTTTTTCAGCGGTCAGGCCCATGCCGTAAGCCATGCCGACGTTTTCGTCGGTGAACATGTTCAGGTTCATCGATGGGTGATGGCCCATCATCGGTACCATCGACATCGATTCCACGCCACCGGCGATCATCGCATCGGCTTCGCCAACGCGGATACGGTCAGCGGCCATGGCCAGCGCGGTGATACCCGAAGCGCAGTAACGGTTGACGGTCACGCCACCGATGGTTTTCGGCAGTCCAGCCAGCAGCACAGCCTGACGGGCGATGTTGAAACCCTGTTCCGCTTCCGGGAACGAGCAGCCGATGATGGCATCGGTGATCAGGGCTGGATCGAGGCCAGGCGCTTGCGCCAGAGCCGATTGCAGAACGCGCACCAGCAGATCGTCCGGGCGGGTCTTGTTGAACATACCGCGTGGCGCTTTGCCGATCGGGGTGCGGGTCGCGGAGACGATGTAGGCGTCTTGAATTTGTTTGCTCATTTTATTCTTTCAAAAATTTTTGATCGAAGTCGGTTGCGATGCTTAGCTACGCTTCTCGGATAAATACCATTCCACTTGAACCTGTGCGGCCAGCGTACCGGCGGCGTCGAAAATATCGACTTCCACCGGGAACGCCACCTTGCCCTGCGCTTTCAACTCGGCCTTCAGCGCGGCCAGATCACCGGGCACGCGGCCTACGGCGCGCGTTGCGCCCTTGGCCACCTTCTGGTACTGGATCCGCGATTCTTTGGCCACAGGGCGCAGGCTGGGAATCAGCTCAGCGAAACCGCCCGCCATCGCCGCCCCCGAGGCCGTTTCGGCCAGCGTGAACAGCGCGCCGGCGTGCGGCGTGCCCAAGTGGTTGTGCAGCTTCTGGTCGTCCGGCATCGACACCGTGGCGGTGCCGTTGCCGATCGTGTCGATCGTGATGCCCAGCGTGCGTACCAGCGGCAGGGTATCCATCATCTGTTGCTTGATACGGTCATATACCATGCTCGGTCTCACACGCAGTAATACTTTAAAAATCAGGCTCAGGATCGACATAACTTAGAAGCGTCGCTTAGTTGCGCAATGTTTAGTTGCGTACCGCTTAGTTACGTACAGGCTTACCGGTCTGCATCATGCCCATGATGCGTTCCTGGGTTTTCGGATGGTTCAGCAGTTCCAGGAACGCTTTACGCTCCATATCCAGGAACCACTGCTCGCTCACGAACGAACCCTGGTCGATATCGCCACCGGACACGATCTCGGCGATCATCTCGCCCAGCTTGAAGTCGTGTGCGGAGATGAAGCCGCCGTCACGCATATTCACCAGCTGCGCCTTGATGGTGCCGTAGCCGTAGCGGCCGGTCACTTGTACCGGTGCTTTCATCGGCGGACGGTAGCCCTTGTCGAACATGGCGCGCGCTTCCACCTTGGCCACGTGCAGCAGCTCGTATGGGTTGAACACGATCACGTCGTCTTCTTTCAGGTAGCCCATCGCCTGCGCTTCCAGCGCCGATTTCGACACGTTCGCGGTGGCCGCGTTGGTGAAGCCGGTTTTCAGGAATTGCAGAATGTCGGTGCCCTTGGCTTCCTTGTAAGCGCGTGCTGCCGCTTCTTTCAGACCACCACCGGCAGGGATCAGACCCACGCCCACTTCCACCAGACCGATGTAGGACTCGATCGAGGCCACGCGCTTGGATGCGTGCAGCGCCATTTCGCAGCCGCCGCCCAGTGCCAGACCGGCTACTGCGGCCACCACTGGCACGTTCGAATATTTCATCGCCATGAAGGTGTCTTGCAGTTCGCGGATGATCGGATCGACCGCTTTCGCGCCACCCTGCATGAACGCTGGCAGCGCCGATTGCAGGTCGGCACCGGCCGAGAAAGCACCGCCTTCGGCTGCGTCGGCACTCCAGATCACCAGACCTTTGAAGTTCTTGGCCGCTTCGGCCAGTGCCAGCTTGAAGCCGTCGATCACGCCCTGACCGATCACGTGCATTTTGGTTTTCAGCGAGATCACCAGCACTTCGTCGCCACTGTGCCAGACGCGGACCGAGTCGTCCTCGAACACGGTGGTACCGGCAGTGCGGCCATCGATGGCGCCGGCACCGAATACCGGTGCGCGGAACTGCTGACGCTCGTACACGGCCAGCGAGGAACGTGGCACGAACGATTTCGATACGGCCGACCACGAACCCTCAGGGGTGTGCACGCCACCTTTTTCCGCCACAGGGCCTTCGAATACCCAGGCTGGCAGCGGTGCATTGCACAGTGCGTGGCCAGCGTCGATATCTTCCTTGACCCAGGTCGCCACTTGCGACCAGCCGGCTGCTTGCCAGGTCTCGAACGGACCGACGTTCCAGCCGAAGCCCCAGCGCATCGCGAAGTCGATTTCGCGGGCGTTGTCGGCAATGCTGTCCAGATGGATAGCGATGTAGTGGAAGGCATCGCGGAAGATCGCCCACAGGAACTGGCCTTGTGGATTGGTCGATTCGCGCAGTGCTTTCATCTTCTTGACCGGATCCTTTTCTTTCAGGATGCGGGCGATGATGTCGGCAGCTTTGCCGCCGCCAGTGACGTATTCACCGGTGGCGAAGTCCAGACGCTGGATTTCCTTGCCAACTTTTTTGTAGAAGCCGGCGCCGGTTTTCTGACCCAGCGCGCCTTTTTCTACCAGACCAGCCAGTACGGCCGGGGTTTTGTAGACGGCAGCGAACGGATCGTTCGGCAGGTAGTCCTGCATGGTTTTGATCACGTGACCCATGGTGTCCAGACCGACCACGTCCGCAGTGCGGAAGGTGCCCGATTTGGCGCGACCGAGCTTGGCGCCGGTCAGATCGTCGACCACGTCGACCGACAGACCGAACTTCTCGGCTTCGTGCACGATGGCCAGAATCCCGAACACGCCGACGCGGTTAGCGATGAAGTTAGGCGTATCTTTGGCGCGTACCACACCCTTACCCAGGGTGGTGGTCAGGAAGCCTTCCAGCTGGTCGCTGATTTCCGGCTTGGTGAACTCGGTCGGGATGATTTCGACCAGGTGCATATAGCGCGGTGGGTTGAAGAAGTGCACGCCGCAGTAGCGCGATTTCAGATCCGCGTCGAAGCCTTCCGACAGCTTGGTGATCGACAGGCCCGAGGTGTTCGAGGCGAAGATCGCGTTCGGTGCAATGTGCGGAGCCACCTTGGCGTACAGGTCGTGTTTCCAGTCCAGACGCTCGGCGATCGCTTCGATGATCAGATCGCACTCGGCCAGCTTGGCCAGGTCGTCTTCATAGTTGGCGACTTCGATCAGACCAGCGTGGTCCTTATTACCCAGTGGTGCAGGCGAGAGCTTTTTCAGGTTCTCGATAGCGCGCAGCACGATGCCGTTTTTCGGGCCTTCCTTGGCTGGCAGGTCGAACAGCACGACGGGTACTTTGGCGTTGATGCAATGCGCGGCGATTTGCGCGCCCATCACGCCGGCGCCCAGCACGGCTACTTTTTTAACGATGAAATTGGTCATGTCGTATCCTTAAAGATCTTAGAACAGGTCTGCGTCGAGGGCCATCAGGTTGGCCGAACCCGAACGTGCCTGACGAATCAAGGTTGCAGTTTCTGGTTGCAGACGAGCGAAGTAGAAGCGTGCGGTCGCCAGTTTGGCTTTGTAGAAGTTGTCGCCGCTGTCTTCCTTGGCCAGCGCGATCTTCGCCATTTGTGCGAAGAAGTAGCTGTACACCATGTGACCGACTACGCGCAGGTAAGGCACGCAGGCAGCACCGACTTCGTCCGGGTTCTGGAAGGCTTTCATGCCGATTTCCATGGTCAGTTTGGTGACCTTGTCGCCCAGATCGCCCAGCGGGGTCACGAATTCGCTCATGGCTTCATCGGTACCGTTGTCTTCCACGAAGGCTTTGATTTTCTCGCCGAATTTACGCAGCTTGGCGCCGTTGTCACCGAGGATCTTACGACCCAGCAGGTCCAGCGACTGGATGGTGTTGGTGCCTTCGTAGATCAGGTTGATACGCGCGTCACGCACGTACTGCTCCATGCCCCACTCCGAGATGTAGCCGTGGCCGCCGAATACCTGCATGGCTTCCGAGGTCGCGATCCACGCGTTATCGGTGATGAAGGCCTTGATGATCGGGGTCAGCAGCGCAACTTCGTCAGCCGCTTCTTTACGTACTTCTTCGTCAGGGTGGTGCAGTTCGCGGTCGATCTGCAGTGCCACGTAGGAAGTGAAAGCGCGCGCGCCTTCGGCGTAGGCTTTACCGGTCAGCAGCATGCGGCGTACGTCCGGGTGCACGATGATCGGGTCAGCGGCTTTTTCCGGTGCTTTAACGCCGGACAGGGAACGCATCTGGATGCGGTCTTTGGCATAGATCAGCGCGTTCTGGTAAGCCACTTCGGTCAGACCCAGCGACTGCATGCCCACGCCCAGACGGGCCGCGTTCATGAACACGAACATGGCGTTCAGGCCCTTGTTCGGCTGGCCGATGATCCAGCCCTTGGCGCCGTCCAGATTCATCTGGCAGGTCGAGTTACCGTGGATGCCCATTTTTTCTTCGATGGCGCCGCAGGTGATCGGGTTGCGCTCACCGACCGAACCGTCGGCTTTCGGCAGGAATTTCGGTACCAGGAACAGCGAGATCCCTTTCGAGCCTTCCGGGGCGTCCGGCACGCGGGCCAGCACCAGGTGCAGAATGTTGTCGGCCATATCGTGTTCGCCGGCCGAGATGAAGATCTTGTTACCGGTGATCAGCCACGAACCGTCTTCCTGTGGCAGCGCCTTGGTGCGCAGCAGGCCCAGATCGGTACCGCAGTGTGGTTCGGTCAGGCACATGGTGCCGGTCCATTCGCCCGACACCAGCTTCGGCAGATAGACTTCTTTCTGGTGGTCGGTGCCGTGTTCTTTCAGGCACTCGTAGGCGCCGTGCGACAAACCCGGGTACATGGTCCAGGCCTGGTTCGCCGAGTTCAGCATTTCGTAGAACGAGTTGTTCAGTACCACTGGCAGGCCCTGACCGCCGTATTCCGGATCGCAAGCCAGTGCCGCCCAGCCGCCTTCGACGTACTGTTTGTAGGCTTCTTTAAAGCCTTTCGGGGTGGTCACGGTGTGGGTCGCGGCGTCGTGTTTGCAGCCTTCGCGGTCACCCGAGTGGTTCAGCGGGAACAGCACTTCCGAGGTGAACTTGCCGCCCTCTTCCAGCACCTGATTGATGATGTCGGCATCGACTTCGGCGTAGTCGGGCAGTGCTTTCAGTTCTTCTTCCACGTTCAGGAACTCGTGCAGAACGAATTGCATATCCCGGATTGGTGCGACGTATTGACCCATGATTTTCTCCTGATGGCTTTTGTAGTGACTACGAAATTAAATGGTGAACGTATTAAAACGGTGAACTAATTAATTGCTGCGTTTTAGTGCTGTGCAACCACCGCTGCCGGTGATTGCGGATTGCGATACGACCCTAACAGACGTTCGAAACCGATCCCCGCCCGTGCCAGACTGCCCGGAATGCGCAGGAAACGCGCATCGTGATGCAGTGCCAGAATCAGGCCATACATCTCGTACACCAGTTGTTGCGGGTCGGTGTCGGCTTTCAGATCGCCGCATTCCACAGCCTGCTTCACGCAGCGCAGCAGAGCTCCCTGCCACGCGCCGACCATGGCCATCAGCTCTTCGCGGATGGGCCCGGGCCGGTCGTCATACTCGACGGCGCCACTGATATAGATACAACCGGAAGCCACTTCCACACTGACCCGTTTGACCCAGCGGGCAAACATCGACTGCAGACGCTGGATACCGCGTGGTTCCTTAACACTGGGGAAGAACACTTCCTGTTCAAAGCGATGGTGATACAACTTCAGCACTTCCAACTGCAAATCTTCACGCGACCCGAAGTGTGCAAACACGCCGGACTTGCTCATGTTCATCTTATCCGCGAGCAGCCCGATGGTCAGACCTTCCAGACCGTCACGGCTCGCCAGATCGAGTGCCACGTCCAGAATTGCGGCCCGTGTCAGCTCACCCTTGCGCATAAATTTAGTTGAGGTATTAATAAGATTACGTCCCAAGGCAAAAATTAATCTAGGAGAAGAAACAGCATTCTGCTCCAGTTAAATTTACTCCGTGTGAAAGAATTGCGAACGCTCGTACTATTATCTACCGGGGAGTAAAAGTCAAACAGTACTGTTAGAGGTGAGGTTCTATTGATGCGTCGCAGCAAATTCAGCACGAGCGTGCTAGGAACGCAGGGGGCTTCCCTAGAGCTTGCCTAGCTGGCGACGGTCGCGTTTGGTGGGACGACCCTTGAAATCGGCGCTGGGCTCGCGGAACATGCGGCGGTTTTCGGCCACCGCGGCGCGGCGCGCCACACTGGCGTCGGTTTCTTCGTAGAGATTGCGTGCGATAGGAGCTGCGGCACGCACATCGGACAGATTCATCACATCGACTTCCCAGCGCTCGGCGCCGTTGTCGATGTCAAGCACATCGCCAACCCGCACGGCACGGGCCGGTTTCACCTTGTCGCCGCCCAGCTTCACCTTGCCGCTGTCGACGGCCTCGGTGGCCAGCGTACGGGTTTTAAAGAAGCGTGCTGCCCATAGCCATTTATCGAGTCTGACACTATCCATCAGGCGTATTTCCCCACTGCGACGATGCGCATCACCATCTTGTATGCAAAATAAGCGAGTTCGTAGCCGAGCCGGCGCCAGCGCCCCACGTGCTCGAAATCACTGCCATGGATCACCACGCCCTCGGCCACCGCTGCCTCGATATGCTGGCGCAGGCTGTTGGCAAAGGCCGCGTCCTTGATCACCACATTGGCTTCCTGATTCAGAAACAGGCTGAGCCCGTCCACATTGCTGGAACCCACCGTGGCCCAGTCATCATCGATCACCGCCACCTTGGCGTGCAACTGGGTTTTGCGGTATTCCACCACTTTCACGCCGGACGCCAGCAGCTTCGGATAGAAGGAATGCGCCACTGCATCCTGCAGCCAGATTTCGCCCACACCGATCAGCAGCGTCACCTGCACCCCGCGTTCGGCGGCGGCCGCCAGCGCATGGCGGAACTTGGCGCCCGGCGCAAAATAGGGGTTGGCCAGCAGCACACTGTGGCGCGCCTGCCCCAATGCCTGCAGATAAGCGCGCTGGATGGTGCGCCGGTTGCGCAGATTATCGCGCACCACAAAGCCCGCCTGCACCATGTTCTGCACGGCCTTTTTCTGCACCTTGCGCAGATCGCGGTACAGCTCGAAGCGCTGGAACAGGCCCATCTTACCGAGTCGCAGCCACTGGCTCTGCATTTCCATATGGATGGTGGTCACCAGCGGGCCCGCCACCTGCACGGCAAAGTCCCAGCGCGGCGCGGCCAGACTGATGCTGCCGTCATAGTCGCAGAACATGTCATCGTTGACATTGATGCCGCCCACAAAGGCTTGCGACTGATCGACCACACACAGCTTGCGGTGGGTACGCGTCACGCCGCGTTTGAACCACGGATTGAAGATCCGGTGCTCGACTCCGGCCGCGCGCAGTTGCGCATGCATCTGGGCGATGCGGCGCCGCCCCGTGCCCCACCAGTCGGTAATCATGCGCACCTGCACGCCGCGCCGTGACGCCTCGCTCAGCGCGGCCAGCACGGCACGCCCGGTCGCATCATCGGCAAAGATATAGGTCTCGAAATAGATCTCGTACTGGGCCGCGCCGATGGCCGCTAGCAGCGCGGGAAAGAAATCGGCGCCCGTATGCAGCAGGCGCACGTCATTATCCCCGAGAAAATTAACGGTCGGCATACACTCAGGCCAGCGTCAGATTGGCCACAATCGGGGCATGGTCGGACAGCTTGGCCCATAGGCTGCCATGCAGCACTTGCGCCGTCTCGACGCGGAAGCCGCGCACATAGATGCGATCGAGCCGGAAGAACGGCAGTGCCGCAGGGAAAGTCCGGGCTGGCGCCAAGCGATGCTTGCCGCGCAGCGTACGTACCAGATCGCCGAGCGTCGAAGCGCTGCCGATCTGGTCAAACGCCTCCACCACACCGAGCGCATTGCGCAGCTCGCCGCCCAGACAATTGCGCCAGTCATTGAAATCACCAGCGATGATCACCGGCTCACCATCGGGCGCCGAAGCGCGCACCGCCGCGATCAGCGCCTGCGCCTGACGGCGCCGTCCCGCCTCGAACAGACCGAAGTGCACCACATAGCAATGTACCGGGCCACGCGCCGTCTCCAGCACACAGTGCAGGATGCCGCGCTGCTCATACGCATGATCGGACACATCATGATTGCGGCTATTGGCGATCGGGAAAGCGCTGAGTAGCGCATTGCCATGGTGGCCATGGTCATACACCGCGTTCATGCCGTAGGCCGCGTGGCCATGCCGCGTTTCGCCGGCAAAATACTCGTGCTGCGCCGCAGCAGGCCAATGCTTGTGACCGAGATGATCGGCGCCATATTTAGCCGCCTTGCGATCATGCTGGCCCTGCACCTCTTGCAAAAAAACCACATCAGCCTCGAACTGGCTGATGGCCTGCTTCAAGGCCAGCACCCGCGGTTCACTGCGGATAGCTGACACGCCCTTGTGGATATTGTAGGTAGCAACACGGATTCTCATAGAGCCATTCTAACCCTGAGTCTGGAACTGCGGCGCATAAAAACCGGGGTCAGATCCGACATCCGGACACGCACTCTGCTGTACGAGTCCCAGCATGCCTCATCTGAAGCCAGCCCCACCACTTCCGGCATGGCAATTCAGCGAATTGCTTGCTCAAGACATCAAATCAGCTGAGCTCGTGTCCGGATGTCGGATCTGACCCCGGTTTTACAGGTGACGCGGCAGTTGCAGGATCGCTTCGGCGTTGGAGGAGGAGAAGCAGCGGTCGGCCGCTTCCAGATACGGTAGCCAGACGTAGTTGATGTGCTCGCGCGGCGCGAGGTTGATGGCAATGTCGCGCGGCACTTGGACGCTAAAGACGTGCTCGGTATTTTCCGTCACGCCGGGCGCGTAGCGGTGCCGCCAGACCGGATAGATGGTGTAGATATTGGCCAGCTGCCAGTCGCGTACGACGATCTGCTGGCCGTCGGCGACGATGCCGGTCTCTTCATGCAACTCGCGGGTGGCGGCGCCTAACAGGGCTTCGTCAAGCGCGTCGAGTGAGCCGGTCACCGATTGCCAGAAACCGGGCTTGTCGGCCCGTTCGATCAGCAGCACTTGCAGGTCGGCGGTGTAGATCACCACCAGGACGGATTCGGGAATTTTATAAGGCATGCTCGACATCATAAAAGAAAAGGCGCCGTAGCGCCTTTTCTTCATTCAACAGACTTAGCCAGCAACCTTTGGCTCAGCAGCACGCAGACGGATATGCAGTTCTTTCAACTGCTTCTCGTCCACTTCCGACGGTGCCTGGGTCAGCAGACACTGGGCGCGCTGGGTTTTCGGGAAGGCGATTACGTCGCGGATCGAATCGGACTTGGTCATCAGGGTCACGATACGGTCCAGACCGAAGGCCAGACCACCGTGCGGAGGCGCGCCGTATTGCAGAGCGTCCAGCAGGAAGCCGAATTTCAGGCGGGCTTCGTCGGCATCGATCTTCAGTGCGCGGAACACTTTCGACTGCACTTCTTCGCGGTGGATACGGATCGAACCGCCACCCAGTTCCCAGCCGTTCAGCACCATGTCGTAGGCCTTGGCGATGCAGGCACCCGGATTGGTTTCCAGCATGTCTTCGTGGCCATCTTTCGGTGCCGTGAACGGGTGGTGGGTCGCAGTCCAGCGATCCGCTTCTTCGTCGTATTCGAACATCGGGAAGTCGATCACCCACAGCGGCGACCAGACGTCGTCGAACAGGCCGGCTTTCTTGCCGAATTCCGAGTGACCAATCTTCACGCGCAGCGCGCCGATGGCATCGTTGACCACCTTGGCTTTGTCGGCACCGAAGAAGATCAGGTCGCCGTCTTCTGCGCCCGTCAGTTCCAGCACTTTGGCCAGCGCTGCATCGTGCAGGTTTTTCACGATCGGCGACTGCAGACCGTCACGGCCTTTGGCTTTCTCGTTGACCTTGATGTAGGCCAGACCGCGTGCGCCGTAGATGGCCACGAACTGGGTGTACGCGTCGATTTCCGAACGTGGCATGTCGCCGCCCTTCGGTACGCGCAGACCGACCACACGGCCGTTCGGCATATTGGCTGCACCGGAGAAGACTTTGAAGTCGACGTCTTTCATCACTTCGGTCAGATCGGTGAATTTCAGTTTCACGCGCATGTCCGGCTTGTCCGAACCGTAGCTGCCCATCGCTTCGGCGAAGTCCATCACCGGGAACGGGTTAGGCAGTTCCACGTCCATGGTGTTCTTGAACACTTTACGGATCATGTCTTCGAACAGATCGCGGATTTCCTGTTCGGTCAGGAACGAGGTTTCGCAATCGATCTGGGTGAATTCCGGCTGACGGTCAGCGCGCAGATCTTCGTCGCGGAAGCACTTGGTGATCTGGTAGTAACGGTCGAAGTTGGCCACCATCAGCAGCTGTTTGAACAGCTGTGGCGATTGCGGCAGCGCGAAGAAGTTACCGGCGTTAACACGCGATGGCACCAGATAGTCGCGCGCGCCTTCCGGGGTCGACTTGGTCAGCATCGGAGTTTCGATATCGATGAAGCCCAGTTCGTCCAGATACTTACGCACTTCCATCGACACTTTGTAGCGCAGACGCAGGTTGTTCTGCATCTGTGGACGACGCAGGTCCAGCACGCGGTGAGTCAGACGGGTGGTTTCCGACAGGTTGTCGTCGTCCAGCTGGAATGGCACGGCCACGGAAGCGTTCAGCACTTCCAGTTGCGAGCAGACCACTTCGATCTTGCCCGATTTCAGGTTGGTATTGACGGTACCGGCCAGACGGTCTTTCACCACACCGGTGACGCGCAGGCAGAACTCGTTACGTACCGCTTCGGCGGCCTTGAACACTTCGGCCTGTTCCGGATTGCACACGATCTGCACCAGACCTTCGCGGTCGCGCAGGTCGATGAAGATCACGCCACCGTGGTCACGGCGACGATGTACCCAGCCGCACAGGCTGACGGTTTGGCCAAGCAGCGCTTCGGTAGTGAGGCCGCAGTAGTGAGTACGCATTGAGGACATTGTAATTTCTCGGTTCAGGTTAGGTTACTCAGTTAATCTTGATCTTGTCGTATTGACGATGGGCTGATTATTTTTTTGCTGTTTTTTTACTGCTTATTTTTTGCTGGCTTCGATGGCTTCGGGCGCTTCATCCGGCGCCACCACACCCATCGAGACGATGTATTTCAGCGCGGCATCCACCGACATATCCAGCTCGACCACATCCTTGCGCGCCATCATCAGGAAGAAGCCCGAGGTCGGGTTCGGCGTGGTCGGCACGTAGACGCTCACGAAATCGCCCACCAGATGGTTCTTCACATCACCGCCCGGGGTACCGGTCAGAAACGCGATGGTCCACGATTGCGCATGCGGATACGGAATCAGTACCGCTTTGCGGAAAGCATTGCCGGACGAGGAAAACAGCGTATCGGATACCTGCTTCACACTCGAATACAGCGAGCTGACCACCGGAATACGGGTCAGCAGTTTTTCCCACAGGCGCACCACATATTTACCGACCAGATTATTGGTCAGCAAACCCGTGAAGAACACGATCAGTACCGTCAGCACCGTGCCCAGCCCGGGAATATCGAAGCCGAACAGGGTGCGCGGCTGCCAGCGCAGTGGCACAAACAGCAGCGACTGGTCCATGGTGCTGATCACCAGATTCAGCACCCAGGCGGTAATCGCCAGGGGGACCAGAATCAGTAAGCCGGTAATGAAATATTTACGCATAGTTCCTACTCGTGGGAGTTATACATTGCTGTAGCCAGACCGCAGGGTCGCGCGCAGGCAGACTGACTCAAGCGCTATCGCCGCCGCCCGACGTTGCAGCAGGTGCAGCAGGCGCAGCAGCGGGAGCAGCCGGCTTGACGCCTTCCGTTGGTCCGGTGGAAATCCCCGTTGCCGGTGGCGTACCACCACGGAAATCGGTCTGGTACCAGCCAGTGCCCTTGAGCTGGAAGCCAGCGGCAGTCAATTGTTTCTTAAACGTTTCTTTTCCGCAGGACAGGCAAACCGTCAGCTGGGGATCGGAAATCTTCTGCAAAACATCCTTGGCAAAACCGCAGGCTTCGCAGCGGTAAGCGTAGATCGGCATCTATTACTCCGCAAAAATCATCAAAACCCTGAATTATAAAGCTTTTTAGCCGCTACTTGCCGGTTTCCTGCTGTCCGCCTGCCAGCCGCCGCGGTTCAGGCGCGCCGCTGCCAGATCATCCAGCGCTCTTTACCGGCAAAAACGGCAATCGAATCGCTGACCGGCGCATCGACGATGCACTCGAAATCGGCCTGCAACAAAGCGTCCAGTGCACTGCGGCTGATCCCGAATGGCGGGCCTTTGGGCTGGTCGTCAAAGAAGAAATACCCGGCCAGCCAGCCGCCGGGAGGCAGCAAGGTCGCCCAGCGCGCCGCCACCTGCGCCCGCATGGCGGGTGGCAAGGCACACAGAAACGCCCGTTCGTAAATCAGTTCCAGGGGCGCTGACGCTGGCGCGGGCTGCCACGCAAAGAAATCGGCCTGCACCACGCGCGCCGCATGCACGCCCGCCACGGCTTTGCCAGTCGCCACCGCGCTAGGTGAAAAATCGATGGCGGTGACGTCCCAGCCCGCTTCGGCCAGACACACCAGTTCGTAGGCGGCGCCGCAACCGGGAATCAGGCTGACCCGTGGCGCACTGCCCGCCACCAGTTGCTGCAATGCCTGCGGTACGGCACCGCGATCCCATGGCGTGAACTGGCGCGCAAAACGCTCGTCCCAGAACGCCGGGGAAGCGGGATCGCGCTCGGTAAAATCGACCATGGTCCTGCCCTTCCCGCGCTAGCCAGCCAGATGCTGCCAGCGCAGATACAGTTGCAGCACTGCCACCCCGCCGCCAAACGCCAGCGCGAAATACACCACCAGCGCCAGCAGACGATTGGTGCGTTGCTGTTCCTGAATCAGCACCTTGATCAGTTCGGTATTGTCGGCAACCGGCTCGGCCTGCTGTGCCAGTGCCTTGTGCAGCAGACGCGGCAGTTGCGGCAGCACGTGCGCGTAATGGGGCGCTTCCGCCTTCATGCGCTGCCACATGCCTTTCAGCCCCACCTGCTCGGCCATCCAGTTTTCCAGATAGGGCTTGGCGGTTTTCCACAGATCCAGATCCGGATCAAGCTGGCGCCCCAGCCCTTCGATATTGAGCAGGGTCTTTTGCAGCAGCACCAGTTGCGGCTGCACTTCGACATTGAAGCGGCGCGAGGTCTGGAACAGGCGCAGCAGAATCTGGCCGAAGGAAATATCTTTCAGCGGACGGTCGAAAATCGGCTCGCAGCAGGCGCGCACCGCCGATTCCAGTTCGTCGACGCGGGTGTCTTTCGGCGCCCAGCCCGATTCGATGTGGGCTTCCGCCACACGTTTGTAATCGCGCCGGAAGAAGGCCAGAAAGTTCTGCGACAGGTAATCCTTGTCGAAGTCATTGAGCGTGCCGACGATACCGAAATCGAGCGCGATGTAGCGACCGAAACTGGCCGGATCGACCGATACCAGAATATTCCCCGGATGCATATCGGCATGGAAGAAGCCGTCGCGGAACACCTGCGTGAAGAAAATCTCCACGCCATCGCTGGACAGCTTTTTCAAATCCACGCCTGCTTCGGCCAGCCGGTCGATCTGCGAAACGGGAATGCCATGCATGCGCTCCATCACGATCACGCTGTTCGAGCAGTAATCCCAGTACATTTCCGGCACCAGCAGCAGGTCTGAATTGGCGAAGTTGCGGCGCAGCTGGCTGGCATTGGCGGCTTCGCGCATCAGGTCGAGTTCGTCGTGCAGATATTTATCGAACTCGGCCACTACCTCTTTCGGCTTCAGACGTTTGCTGTCAGCCCAGAAGCGCCCTACCCACTCGGCGGCGATGTGCATCAGCGCCACATCGTCATCGATGGATTTTTTCATGCCCGGACGCAGCACTTTGACGGCTACCTGCTTGCCATCCTTGAGCGTGGCGAAGTGCACCTGCGCGATCGAGGCCGATGCCACCGGGGTGCGCTCGAAGCTGGCGAACAGTTCATCCGGATGGGCGCCCAGCGATTTGCGGATCTGCGCAATCGCCAGTTCGGTCGGGAATGGCGGCACGCGGTCCTGCAGGCGCGACAGTTCTTCCACCAGATCGCCGGGAATCAGGTCGCGCCGGGTCGACAGCACCTGACCGAATTTGACGAAGATCGGGCCCAGATCTTCCAGCGCCATGCGCAGGCGCACCCCGCGCGGCGCGGACAGATCGCGCCAGAAGAACAGCGTTTCGATCAGTTTGGTGATGCGCGGCTTCTTCAGCTCGGCAAAAGCAATTTCATCCAGCCCATACTGGATCGCAACGCGCAGGATCTTCAGTAATCGTAAAAATTTCAGCATTAGTGCGAGCCCGTGTTTTGTTCTAACTTCTGTTCTAACTTCTGTTCCAGCTTAGCTTCCAACTTAGCTTCCAACTTCGCCAGCCGTTTGGCCGCCCGTTCCACATCGTCGCGCAAGCGCACCACGTCGGCAGAAAACCCGTCCACCACTTCCGGACGCACCAGCACTGGCCGTTCTTCGAGCAGGAATTCGGCAACATTCTCAGCCAGCTTGCGCTGGCCGGTGCGCAGCATCTCGAAGGCCGATCTGGCGCCCGCCACCATGCGTACCGCGGCCACCGGCCCCAGCACTTTTTCCAGATCCTGTTCAGCGTCCCAGCGCAGCGTGTTGCTCAGCGTGGAGATGGCATTGGCCAGTTCGGCATCACCGGCAATCTGCACATAGGAAAACGCCCGGGCGCGGTTCTGCAGCATCAGCGGCACATCGGCCAGCTTCAGACTGATGGTGACACGCGCCTCGCTCTCTGCCTCGGCAGGCTGCAGATAGCCGTCCGCCGTCACTTGCAGGCGCAGCACCACGGCGCCACTATCGATGGCCGCAACCTTGCCGCTGTGGCGCTGCAAGGCGGCACGTGCCGCCGGCTCCTGCGCCAGCAAATGGTTGATGGCAGCGCAGGCCGGCGCTGCCGCAGTAAATAGGCCCAGATTCGGTGCAATCATTCGGATACCATCAAAACATCACCACAAAAGAAAACCGCCCGAAAGTCGGGCGGTCTTGATCTTACCAGTTTGCCGCAGGGCGCGGCGATTAAGCGAGCTGCTGAATACCAGCCAGCAGCCAGCCACCGTTGCCGGACACCGGTTTGACCAGATTCCACACTTCGTGGAACGGCTCGGCCAGCGCGTCCGGCGCCGGTTTGATGGAGCCGCTGAATTTGACGCTCGACAGGTACTCGTCGTTGCTGGTTTCAATGCCCAGCAATTCCGCTTCAATGGTGACCACGTCGGTGTAATCCTTCTGGGCGCCACGTTCGGTAATTTGCAGCTTCAGCTCGGCAAACACTTCCGGCGTGGTGAATTCACGGATGTCGGCCACATCGCCTTTGTCCCAGGCCGCTTGCAGGCGGATGAAATTACCTTTGGCGACGCGCAGGAAGGTCGCGGCATCGAAGTCAGCCGGCACGCCCCACGGGGTGTGTGCTACCGGCGCTACCGGAGCCGCAGGGGCTTCGCCGGCCAGACGCGAACCGATTTCCGGCGTACCCGTGGCAGCTGGCTGGGCATAGCCCTGATTCTGGTTGTAATTGCCGTTAAAGCCGGCCGGAGCGCCGGCAGGCGCCAGCGCCGGTGCCGACTTGCGACGGAACATGCGGAACAGCAGCACCACCACACCCGCCAGCAGGGCCAGCATGATGATCGAGCCCAGCATGCCGCCCATGGCGCCACCCAGACCGAAGTGCGAGAACAGTGCGCCAATACCCAGACCCAGCAGCGCACCGCCGAGGATGCCTTTCCACGGGCTAGCCGGTTTCGGTGGGACGGCCGGTGCCGGTGCAGGTGCCGCCGGGGCCGCCTGACGTGGAGCCTGCTGAGGTGCAGCGGCTGGAGGCATGCGGTTGACGCTCTGCGACTGACGACCGATCGAACGACCGCCGCCCATTGGACGTGCGGTGGCTTCAGCCAGCATCGACATGGCAGAGACGGCCAGTACTGCGCCAATCAGGAGTTGCTTCAGTTTCATGGACATCCTCAATGAAATTACAGTTTGATACCAGTGTGCAAAGCGGCCACACCTGCCGTCAGGTTGAAATACTGGACCCGCTCCAGCCCGACCTGTTCCATCATGCTCTTCAGCGTATCCTGATCCGGATGCATGCGGATCGATTCTGCCAGATAACGGTAGCTATCGGCATCACCGGCAATCTTCGCGCCCATCCAGGGCAGAACCTTGAACGAGTAAATATCATAAGGTTTTTGCAACGGTGCCGCCACTTTGGAAAATTCCAGCACCAGCAGCTTGCCACCCGGTTTCAGCACGCGGCGCATTTCCGCCAGCGCCACATCCTTGTGGGTCATGTTACGCAAGCCGAACGCCACGCTGACGCGGTCGAAATAATTATCCGGGAACGGCAGCTTTTCCGCGTCACACAGTAATGTGGGGGTGTTCAGGCCACGATTCAAGAGGCGATCGCGGCCTACCCGCAACATCGACTCATTAATATCGGTCAACCAGACTTCACCGGTCGGCCCCGCCTGCTTGGCGAAGACTTTGGCCAGATCGCCCGTACCACCGGCGATATCGAGACATTTGAAGCCGGGACGCACGCCCGCGTGAGCGATGGTGAAAGTCTTCCACAGACGGTGCAGGCCAGCCGACATGACGTCGTTCATGATGTCGTACTTGGCAGCGACAGAATGGAAAACCTTGGCAACTTCGCGGACTTTTTCGTCTTCCGCGACAGTTTTGTAACCGAAGTGAGTGGTATTGGTCATGGTAGGCAGGCCTGTTAGTTTGCCGGCATTATACAAGACAGCTTTGTGCCCGACAGCACGGCGTCGGGCACCGCAGCGCCGCTGGGTTCCCGCAGCTTCGGGTATGTGCCACAACATGCCGCAAGATGCCAGCGGCACAACCCGGCCTGGTCAGTGCTTGTGGCCGCAGCCGTGGTGTCCCGCCGGCGCTGCCGAGCTGCCCGGCAGGACGGTGCCCGTCTCGCGGCCACTATCGCCGTCGAAACCGGCCGCATGCAGGCGCGCCATATAGTCGGCCCACAGGCTATCCTGTTCTTGACCTAGCCGATACAGATAGTCCCAGGTGTACAGACCGGAGTTATGGCCGTCGCTGAAAGTGGGCTGGATCGCGTAATTGCCAACCGGCTCGATGCCGGCAATGCCGACCTCGCGTTTGCCCACTTGCAGCGTTTCCTGCCCCGGGCCGTGGCCCTTCACTTCGGCCGAAGGCGAATACACGCGCAGCAACTCGAAGGAAATCGAGAAACTTGCGCCGTCGTCAAATTCCACGTCGAGGCGGCGCGACTGGTTGTGGACCGTCAGTCCGGTAGCTTGATGGCTCATGCTTATCCTTGTAGAGCTTGCTTGATGGCGGCGTGCAGCGCCGGAACCAGCGCACGGCGTTCGGCCAGCACGGCCGGATCGGCGGCGCGTTGCGCCACTGCCCAGGTCGGCTGAGGGAAATGCGCGTCACCGCTATAACGGGGAATCACATGCCAGTGTACATGGGGCGTCATATTGCCGAAACTGGCCAGATTGATTTTATCCGGCGACATGATGGCGCGCTGGGCCGCTTCCACCGCCCACACGGCGGCCATCACCTGCTGACGCTCGCTGACGCTCAGATCCGTCATTTCGCGTACATGCTCATTCCACACCACGCGGGTGTAGCCCGGATATTCGGCTTCGTCGACGGCGATCACCGACAGTTGCTGATCGCGCCAGATCAGCACCCCGTCCGCTGGCGCCGCCAGCAGCGTGCAGAGATCACACGGTATGCAGGCCATTACACCAGCACCCGTTCGATACCGCCCGCATTGGCGCGCTGCACATACTCGGGCAGCCAGTTTTCACCCAGCAGATGCTTGGCAATCTCGACCACGATGTAGTCGGCCGTGGTACCGGCATCTTCACTGTAGCGCGAGACCCCGCCCAGACAGGCCGGGCAGCTGGTCAGGATTTTGACTTCGCCCTCGAAACCGTCGGCGCGCAGCTTGTCGGCGCCGCTGATCACTTCCTGCTCCTTGCGGAAACGCACTTGCGTGGAAATGTCGGGACGGGCAATCATCAGCGTGCCGGAATCGCCGCAGCAGCGGTCATTCTTCTCGATCTTGACGTTGTCATGGGTCTGGATCAAGGTGTTGACGGTCTTGGTCGCTTCCTGCAGCTTCATCGGCGTGTGGCATGGCTCGTGGTACATATAGCGGGTACCCGTCACGCCTTCCAGACGCACCTGTTTCTCCATCAGATATTCGTGAATATCCATGATGCGGCAACCGGGGAAGATCTTGTCGAACTCGTAGGTTGCCAGCTGGTCGTAGCAAGTACCGCAAGACACCAGCACCGTCTTGATGTCCAGATAGTTGAGCGTATTGGCCATGCGGTGGAACAGCACGCGGTTATCGGTCATCATCTTTTCGGCCTTGTCGTACTCGCCGGCGCCGCGTTGCGGATAACCGCAGCACAGATAGCCCGGCGGCAGCACGGTCTGCACGCCCACTTCCCACAGCATCGCCTGCGTGGCCAGTCCCACTTGCGAGAACAGGCGCTCCGAGCCACAGCCCGGGAAGTAGAACACGGCTTCCGTATCGGCATTGGTTTTCTGCGGATTACGGATGATAGGAATCACCTTGTCATCTTCAATATCGAGCAGAGCACGCGCGGTTTTCTTCGGCAGACCACCCGGCATTTTCTTGTTGATGAAGTGAATCACCTGCTCGCGCACTTTCGGCTTGCCCACGGTCGGCGGCGGTGCCTTGGTCTGCTTCTTGGCGAATTTCTTCAGCAAGTCATTCCCTAGGCGCTGCATCTTGTAGCCGACGCCCACCATGGCCGCACGGGTGGCGTTGATGGTGGCCGGATCAGTAGCGTTGAGGAAGAACATCGCCGCCGACTTGCCGGGATTAAAGCTCTTCTTGTCCATCTTGCGCAGCAGATTGCGCATATTCATGGACACCTCACCGAAGTCGATATTCACCGGACATGGGGTGACGCATTTATGGCAGACGGTGCAGTGATCCGCCACATCTTCGAACTCTTCCCAGTGCTTGATCGAGATACCACGGCGGGTCTGCTCTTCGTACAGGAAGGCTTCGATCAGCGAGGACGTTGCGAGTATCTTATCGCGTGGCGAGTACAGCAGATTGGCGCGCGGCACGTGGGTCGAACACACCGGTTTGCACTTGCCGCAACGCAGAC
>JAIELO010000319.1 GCA_019752915.1 Burkholderiaceae bacterium | reverse complement strand
GCCGTACCATGATGGGCATGGCACTCACCGGCAAAGTGGCGCCGTACAAGATCGGCTTCGGCCCCTTCCCCGCCGAGATCTATCACGCACCGTATCCGGTCGAACTGCACGGCATCAGCGTCGACGACGCCATCAACGCCGTGCACATGCTGTTCAAAGCCGACGTGGATCCGCAACGAGTCGCTGCCATCATTCTCGAACCAGTACAGGGCGAAGGCGGCTTCTACGCCGCACCAGCGGCCTTCATGCAGGCCTTGCGGGCGCTGTGCGACCAGCACGGCATCCTGCTGATCGCCGACGAAATCCAGACCGGCTTTGCGCGCACCGGCAAGCTGTTCGCCATGCAGCACTACGATGTGGTGCCGGACCTGATGACGATTGCGAAAAGTCTGGCTGGCGGCATGCCGCTATCGGCCGTTTGCGGTCGCGCCGAAATCATGGATGCGCCCAACCCCGGTGGACTGGGCGGCACCTATGCGGGCAACCCGCTGGCGATTGCCTCGGCACTGGCCGTGATCGACGTCATCGAAGAAGAACAGTTATGCCAGCGTGCCAATGTGCTGGGCGACCGACTCAAGGAAAGTCTGCAGGCACTACGTGGCAGCGTGCCGCAGATTTCCGATGTGCGCGGTCTGGGCGGCATGATCGCCGTCGAATTTGCCCACCCTGCCAATGGCGAACCGGATGCCGCTTTCACCAAACAGGTTCAGACGCTGGCCCTGCAGAAAGGCTTGCTGCTGCTAACCTGCGGTGTGTACAGCAACGTGATCCGCTTCCTGTTCCCGCTCACCATCGAAGACACGGTGATGGATGAAGCACTGGCCATCCTCGCTGCCGCGCTGAAGGAGGCTGCATCATGCTGACACTAAAAGACCCCGGCCTGCTGCGCCAGCAGTGCTACATCAACGGCGTCTGGCAAGACGCGCAGGATGGTGCCACGCTGGCCGTATACAATCCCGCCAACGGTGCGACGCTGGGCAGCGTGCCGTACATGGGTGCTGCCGATACGGCGGCCGCCATCGCCTCAGCACAGGCCGCGTGGCCAGCCTGGCGCAAGAAGACGGCCAAAGAGCGCGCCGCCCTGCTGCGCAAGTGGCACGACCTGATGCTGGAAAACGCCGACGATCTGGCAATGATCATGACGCTGGAACAGGGCAAGCCACTGGCCGAAGCCAAAGGTGAAATCGGCTACGCTGCCTCGTTCATCGAATGGTTTGCCGAAGAAGCCAAACGGGTGGCGGGCGAAACCCTGCAATCGCCATGGCCGGATCGCCGTCTGGTAGTGACCAAAGAGCCGATCGGCGTGTGCGCTGCCATCACGCCGTGGAATTTTCCGTCTGCGATGATTACCCGCAAAGTCGGCCCGGCGCTGGCCGCTGGCTGTCCGATCGTGGTGAAGCCTGCGGAACTGACGCCGTTTTCGGCACTGGCACTGGCCGTGCTGGCTGAACGCGCCGGCATTCCTGCCGGAGTATTCAGCGTGATTACCGGCGACGCGCGTGCCATCGGTGGCGAGATGACTTCCAATCCTGCCGTGCGCAAAGTCAG
Organism: Burkholderiaceae bacterium; assembly: GCA_019752915.1. GTDB lineage: Bacteria > Pseudomonadota > Gammaproteobacteria > Burkholderiales > Burkholderiaceae_D > Rugamonas. The sequence continues at coordinate 18,664 of JAIELO010000319.1, read as the reverse complement.
CTTTACCGGTTCGACTGCCGTCGGCCGCTTGCTGATGCAGCAGTGCGCTCCTTCGATCAAGAAGCTGTCGCTGGAACTGGGCGGCAATGCGCCCTTCATCGTGTTCGACGACGCCGATCTCGATGCCGCAGTAGAAGGCGCGATCGCTTCCAAATACCGCAATGCCGGTCAGACCTGCGTGTGTGCCAACCGCCTGTACGTGCAGGATGGCGTGTACGATGCCTTCGCAGAAAAGCTGGTGGCGGCAGTGGCCAAACTCAAGGTCGGCAATGGCGTGGAAGCAGGTGTCACGCAAGGTCCGATGATCGAAGAAAAAGCCGTACAGAAGGTCGAGCAGCACATCGCCGATGCACTGGCCAAAGGTGGCCGTCTACTTACCGGCGGCACCCGCCACGCGCTTGGTCACAGCTTCTTCACCCCGACCATCATCGCCGATGTGGACAGCAGCATGCTGGTGGCCCGCGAAGAAACGTTTGGGCCACTGGCGCCGCTGTTCCGCTTCCACAGCGACGATGAAGTACTGGCCATGGCGAACAATACCGAATTCGGACTTGCGGCATATTTCTATTCGCGCGATATTGGACGTATCTGGCGCGTTGCCGAAGGACTGGAGAGCGGCATGGTCGGCGTCAACACCGGTCTGATCTCCAACGAGGTCGCACCGTTCGGCGGCGTCAAACAATCGGGACTGGGACGAGAAGGCTCCAGCTACGGTATGGACGACTATCTGGTCATCAAATACATCTGCATGGGAGGCATTTAAACAATGTCGAATCACGAATTTGCTTTCCGCTCCAGCGGTACTTATCTGAATGTCGAGCGGGGCGAACGCGAGACGCCTTACTGCATCGCCGGTCTGGCCTTTGACGGCGCAGTGACCAACCGCCCCGGCGCACGACTGGGACCACAGGCGATCCGGCTGGCCTCGCAGATGTTATGCGATGCCACCCATCCGTATTTCGACACCACACCGCTCGGCCAGCTCTCGGATGCCGGTGACCTGCTACTGCCGAATACCGGCATTAGCGCGATGCGCGAAGCACTCATGCCGCAAGCAGTGGCTCTGCTGCAGAAGTACCACATGGTCTGGCTCGGTGGCGATCACTCGGTGACCCTGCCGCTACTACGCGCGCTGAATAAAATCCATGGCGGGCCGGTGGCCGTGGTGCACTTCGATGCGCACTGCGATACCTGGACCAGCCACTTTGGCGAGCCGTCCGGCCACGGCACGTGGGTGTATGAAGCCATGGAAGAGGGCTTGCTGATTCCGCAGGCCTCGATCCAGTTGGGTATCCGTTCGTCGGGCGAACGGGCGGCGCGCGAATATGTGAATACGGTCGGTGGCCGGGTCTTCACGGCGCGAGAGTTGCGCGGACTGGAAAGCCCGGCGCAACTGGCACCGGTGCTGGCCGAGATCCGTGCACGCATGGCGGCAGCAGGTAATCCGCCGGTGTACATGACCCTCGATATCGACTGCCTTGATCCGGCCTTTGCACCGGGTACCGGCACGCCGGAACCGGGCGGCATGAGCTCGGCGCAGGTACTGTCGATTATTGAAGAACTGGCAGAGCTGAACTGGTGCGGGATGGATTGCGTGGAAGTGGCGCCGCCTTACGATCATGCGGAACTCACTTCCAACGCGGCGTCCACGTTTGTGTGGACCTATCTGTGCGCGCGCATCGCGCAGCAGACGAAATAAAGCAAACGCTGTAATTCCAGCTTTGGTTCAGCCTTTGGCCGCAGCAGCAACCTGCTTCTGACGCAGGCGCTCGCTGCGCGCCATATACAGGCTCGAAGCAATCACCCCGATCGACACTACCAGAATCGTCAGCGCTGCCACCGCGTTCACACGCGGATCCAGCCCCAGACGGGCGCGCGAGAAAATCACGATCGGCATGGTCGACGAACCGGGGCCGGACAGGAAGGCCGACAGCACCACGTCGTCGAGCGACAGCGTGAACGTCAGCAGCCATGCCGAACCCAGTGCCTGCGTAATATTCGGCAGTGTCACGAGGAAGAACACCTGATGCGGCTTGCAGCCCAGATCCATGGCCGCTTCTTCCAGCGATTTACTCATTTCCTGCAGACGCGATTGCACTACCACGGCGGCATACGCCATACCCAGCAAAGTGTGTCCCAGCCAGATCGTGGTCAGACCGCGTTCGGGGAAACCGAACACCTTCTGCACCGACACCAGCATCAGCAGCAGCGACAGGCCGATAATCACTTCCGGCATCACCAGCGGTGCACTGACCATGCCGGAGAACAGCGTGCGGCCATAGAAGCGCTGATAGCGGTTCAGTACAAACGCGGCGAAAGTACCGAGCAGCACCGAGGCAAAGGCCGTCAGCACGGCGATGCGGATCGATAGCCAGAAGCCGTTGAGGATTTCCGTATCGTTGAGCAGTTCCAGATACCAGCGGGTCGAGAAGCCGCTCCAGATCATGTCCTGACGCGAGCTGTTAAACGAAAACACCACCAGTACCACGATCGGCAAATACAGGAACAGATAACCCATCGACAGCCAGCCGCGCCCGAACCAGCGCTGTAACCATTGAGCGTTCATACGCGGGCCTCCTGTTCTGCCTTATATTTATTGAAGATCGCCATAGGCACCAGTATCAGAAGAATTACCACCACCGTCACGGACGACGCCATCGGCCAGTCGTTATTGGTGAAAAATTCGTCCCACAGCACGTGGCCGATCATCAGCGTTTCCGGACCGCCCAGCAGTTCCGGAATCACGTACTCTCCAACTGCCGGGATAAACACCAGCATCGAGCCGGCGATGATGCCGGACTTCGACAGCGGCACCGTAATGCGCCAGAAGGTCTGCACCGGCGTCGCCCCCAGATCGGCTGCCGCTTCGAGGAAGCGGGTATCCATCTTCACCAGATTGGCGTACAGCGGCAGTATCATGAACGGCAGGTAGGCATACACCATGCCGATGATCAGCGAGAACTGGGTGTTCATCAGATGCAGCGGTTCGCTGATCACACCGATGCTCATTAACAGGTGATTCAGGATGCCGTTATTTGCGAGGATGCCCTTCCATGCATAGATACGTAGCAGGAAGGAAGTCCAGAACGGCAGCATCACCATCATCATCAGCACCGGACGCACGGTGCTGCGCGAGCGCGCCATGAAGTAGGCGAAGGGATAGCCGATAATCAGGCACAGCAAGGTAGTAATCGCGGCGAACTTGAGCGAACTGAGATACGTCAGCACATATAGGTCATCCTGTGCGATGAACAGGTAGTTGGCGATCTTGACCTTCAGTGTGATCACGCCGTCGACCATGGTCATCAGCGTACCGAATGGATTACCGCCCGCATCGGCTTCGGTGAAGCTGATGCGCATCACGATCAGGAACGGCACCAGAAACGCGAAGCTCAGCCACAGGAAAGGCACGGCGATCACGGCATTGCGGCCGGTAATCCAGCGCAGCGTCACTAGCTGTTTGAGGAAATTCATAGCAGCGCTCCGCCTTAGCTGGTCAGCACGACGACGTCGGCGCCATCCCACCAGGCATACACCCGCTGGTCGCGCTCCAGCACCGCAGCCTCGTGACGCGCTGCATTGGTACGCGACACTTTAATCACCATGCCGCTATCGAGTTGCACATGGTAGTGGGTCTCGTTACCAAAGTAGGCCATCGCCGTGATCACGCCCTGCACGCAGTTAAAGCCATCTTCGGCCGCCTGCCCGCGCTGCTCGATACCGGGCGCGGTCAGTTGCAGGCAGATTTTTTCAGGGCGAACCGCTACCGATACCTGCATGCCCAGCGTGCCGGTAATGCCGTGGGTGATGTAGTGGCGTCCTTCCGGCGTATCGATCATCACATGGTCCGGTTCATCCGCGACCACGCTGCCGTTGAACATATTCACGCTGCCGATGAAATCGGCCACGAAGCGGCAGTTCGGCGTTTCATAGATCTCGCCGGGTGCCCCCACCTGCAGAATGCGCCCTTCGCTCATCACGGCAATCCGCGTGGCCATGCTCATGGCTTCATCCTGATCGTGCGTCACCATCACGCAGGTCACGCCGACTTCTTCGATGATGCCCACCAGTTCCATCTGGGTACGTTCACGCAGCTTTTTATCGAGTGCACCCAGCGGTTCGTCCAGCAGCAGCAGTTGCGGACGTTTGGCCAGACTGCGCGCCAGTGCGACGCGCTGCTGCTGGCCACCGGACAGCTGGTGCGGCTTGCGCTTGGCGTAGGCCGACAGCTGCACCAGTTTCAGCATCTGTTCGACGCGCGTGGCAATTTCATCTTTCGGCAGGCCGTCGCGGCGCAGACCGAAAGCGATGTTGTCCCACACCGACAGATGGGGAAACAGCGCATACGACTGGAACATCATATTGATCGGGCGCTGGTACGGCGGCACGCTGACGATGTCCTGACCGGCCAGCTGGATCTTGCCCGCAGTAGGCGTCTCGAAACCGGCCAGCATACGCAGCAGGGTCGATTTGCCGCAACCGGAACTCCCCAGCAGGGCAAAGATTTCGCCCTTGTTGATTTCGACCGACACATCATTCACAGCACGCACACCGTCAAATTCCTTGACGAGGTTGCGGATCAGCAGAAATGGTTGTCCCGCACTGGCAGCAGCTCGCTCTATGCTCATGTTATTAAAATATAAATGATATGGTTCGACTATCGAAAAAGCGACCATCCGCAGGTCGCCCCAATTTTAGAACCCGTGATTATAAAGCTACTTAGGAAGCGGCTACGAGGCCATCGCGAGGGATGGCCTGCGATGGCCCCGGCGCATCAGACGTGCAGCAGAAGGTGCTCGCGTTCCCAGGGACTGATCACCGTCATGAACTCCTGATGCTCGACTTCCTTGATCGCCGTGTAGACGTCGATAAAGCGCTCACCCAGCACTGCGCGCAGGCGGTCTTCCCGGCGCAGCATCTCCAGCGCCTGCGGCAGTCCTTGCGGAAGCTCGAACAGATTCGGGTAGGCACAGTCGGTGGTCATCGGGGTTGGTTCCAGCTGGTCCACCATACCCAGATAGCCACAGGCCAGCGTCACGGCCATCGCCAGATAGGGATTGGCGTCGGCGCCGATGATGCGGTTTTCGACGCGCCGCTGCTCCACGCCGGAAATGGGAATGCGGAAGCCGACGGTGCGGTTGTCGATACCCCACTGAATATTGATCGGTGTGGCCGTATGGCGCACGATGCGGCGATACGAATTCACATACGGCGCCAGGATCGCCATGCTGGACGGCGTGTAGCGCTGCAAACCGGCGATATAGTGACGGAAGTGTGCCGACGGCGCACCATCTGCCGCAGTAAAGATATTGCGGCCGGTCTTCACATCGCTGACACTCTGGTGCACATGCATGGCCGATCCCGGCTCGCCCGCCATCGGCTTAGCCATGAAGGTCGCGTACATGCCATGCTTGAGCGCCGCCTCGCGCACCGTGCGTTTGAAGTAGAACACGTTATCGGCCAGCGCCAGCGCATCGCCATGCTGGAAATTCAGGCCCATCTGCCCGGCGCCGGTTTCGTGTATCAGCGTGTCGACGTCCAGATTCATCAGCGCACAGTAGTCGTAAATGTCCTCGAACAGCGGATCGAATTCATTCACGGCGTCGATGCTGTAGACCTGCCGGCTGGTCTCGGCGCGGCCACTACGGCCGATCGGCGCCTTCAGCGGCAGATCGGGATCGATGCTTTTTTCGGTCAGATAGAATTCCAGCTCCGGCCCTACTACCGGTTGCCAGCCACGTTCCGCGTACAGCTTGAGCACACGGCGCAGCACCGAACGCGGCGCAAAATCAACCAGCGTGCCGTCAGCGAAATAGCAGTCGTGGATCACCTGCGCGGTCGGATCGATCGCCCACGGCACCTGCGTAATGGTACCGGGATCGGCGCGCAGGATCATGTCGCGGTCGGTGGAGGAGATGGCGCGGTCATAGGCCACATCGTCGGTCGGATAATTCCCGGTGACGGTCATGCCCAGCACCGCCTCGGGGATCCGCATGCCGCGGTCCTTACTGAATTTTGCGCGCGGCAGAATCTTGCCGCGTGCGACACCCGTCAGATCGGGTACCAGACATTCAATTTCAGTGACCCGGTGTTCATTGAGCCACTGCTCCATATCGGCATCAGTGAAATTCTCGCGAATAGACATGCTCACGCTCTCTAAAATGATCAAGCGATCGATGGTCTAATTTACCATAACTACACCTTTTCTTCTGCTGCTAACAACCGGGTTTGCACAAGTATTTTTTTAATCTCCGGAACGCAGGAACCGCAATTGCCGCCAGCCTTCAGGCAGGACGTCACTTGCGCGACAGTCTGCAGATCCTGCGCAAGAATAGCCTCGCAGATGGTGTTGCGGCCCACACCAAAACAGGAACACACCGTCGGCCCCGTATCAGCGCCCTTTTCAACCGGCATACCGACCAGCAGACCGACGCGATCTAACTCGCTCAGCGCCGGTTTTACGAACAGGCTGGCCAGCCATGCACGCGAAGGCATGTCCTGCCGAGGCGAGAGGAAGATACACTGCTCGATGCGATCGTCGACGATATGCACGGCGCGATAGACGCCAGCGCTACGGTCTTGGTATTCCAGCCAGTCGGCGTCAAGTTCGGTCACGCCGAGCAGGCTGCGCGCCCAGCCGCTGTAATCGTCGATCGTGGTGCGCCCTGCCAGTTCATAGCGGTTGAAACTGCGCCCCTGTATGCGGGTCCAGTGCGCCACATCGTCGAGTTGCAGAGCACTGCGACTGAGGATGAAGCCGTGCCAGTTGACGCGGAACTGCTCGATACGCACCGGCGTATGCTTGAATTCCGGTTCACCAGAAATGGGGTCGACTGCCGGATTGACCAGCGCACCCACGCGCGCATCGGAAGCCGTCTGGCTATTCCAGTGGATCGGGATGAACACACTGCCGCGTGCAATGCCGCCGCCGTGCTGCACCCGCGCCACCATCGCCCCCCATTCAGAGCTGATGCGGGCCAGCTCGCCTTCGCGCACACCATGCAGCAGCGCATCCTGCGGGTGCATGTCGACAAACGATTCCGCCGTATGATCGGCCAGTGTCGGCGCTTTGCCGGTACGCGTCATGGTGTGCCACTGATCGCGCACACGACCCGTATTCAGAGACAGGGGATAGTCATCACTTACGGCATGCAGCGGCGCACGCACTGGCGTGGCGATAAAGCGCGCCTTACCGTCGGCATGGGCAAACTGACCGTCAGCGAACAATCGCTGCTCCACCTGCAGCGCACCAGTCGCCAGACGACGCACCGGCCACTGGGTCGGTTCCAGATCGTCATATTCGCGAGCGTTCAAGCCGGCGAGGCCCGAAATATCGAAACTGCGCGGCACATCGGCCGGCGTGTTGCGGAATGCGCTCAGACGCGCATGTTCGGCAAACACTCCGTGCGCGCTGCGGAAATCGAAACCGTTGTAGCCCATGCGCTGTGCAAACAGCGCCAGTATTTTCCAGTCCGGCAGCGCTTCGCCGGGTGGCGCGAGAAAGGCGCGCTGGCGCGAGATGCAGCGCTCGGAATTGGTGACCGTGCCATCCTTCTCGCCCCAGCCCAGTGCAGGCAGCAGCACGTCGGCATAGGCATTGGTATCGGTGTCCTGCATGATGTCGGTGCATACCACCAGTTCGCAGCGCTCTAGCGCGCGCCGCACCTGATCGGCGTCGGGCATGCTGACCACCGGATTGGTGCCGATGACCCATACCGCCTTGACGCTACCCTCTTCAATCGCCTTGAACAGGTCAACCGCCTTCAGGCCTGCCGTGTCGGCCATGCGCGGCGCATCCCAGAAAGTCTGCACTACGTCGCGGTGCTCGGCATTTTCCAGATCCATGTGTGCCGCCAGCATATTCGCCATGCCGCCAACTTCGCGTCCCCCCATGGCATTCGGCTGTCCGGTGATCGAGAACGGGCCCATTCCGGGCTTGCCGATACGCCCGCCGATCAGATGGCAGTTGATGATGGCATTCACCTTATCCGTACCAGCGGACGACTGATTTACCCCCATCGAATAAGCCGTGATGGTTTTTCCCGTCGCTGCAAACAGTTCGTAGAATTCCATCAGCACGGCCAGATCGATACGGCAGATACGCGCCACTTCGGCGGGATCGGCGCAGTCGACACTGGCCGCTTCCAGCGCCGCCGTCAGTCCGCTGGTGTGCTGTTCCAAAAACGCAGGTGCCATCGCGCCGATACGCGCCAGATAACTGAGCAGGCCATTGAACAGCCAGACATCGGTACCGGCCTTCACCGGCACATGCAGATCAGCCAGTTCGCAGGTGGCTGTGCGGCGCGGATCGATCACCACCAGTTTCATATCGGGGCGCAGCTCTTTGGCCTTGAGGATGCGCTGGAACAGAATCGGATGGCACCACGCCGTGTTCGACCCCACCAGTACCACCAGATCGGCCAGTTCCAGATCGTCGTAGCAGAGCGGCACCAGATCTTCACCAAACGCGCGCTTGTAACCAGCCACCGCCGACGACATGCACAGACGCGAATTAGTATCGATGTTCGCGCTACCCACATAACCTTTCATCAGTTTATTGGCGACGTAGTAGTCCTCGGTCAGCAACTGGCCCGAGACATACAGTGCCACGGCCTGCGGTCCGTGCTGAGCGATGATGCTGCGCCACTGGCCAGCTACCTGATCGAGTGCGGCATCCCACGACACGCGCCGCAAGCCCTGCGCGCCGCGCAATTGCGGATACAGCAAGCGTCCCTCCAGTCCCAGCGTTTCGCCCAGCGCCGAGCCTTTGACGCACAGCCGTCCGCGATTGGCGGGATGCAGCGCATCGCCGCTGATGACGACCGTGCCATCGCCCTGCGGCATAGCCTGCACACCGCAGCCCACGCCGCAGTAGGCACAGGTACTTCGAATTGCCAGATGATCGGAAGAGAAATTCACTATGTGCTCGCAATACTGGTCAGGCGGCTCTGGCGCACAGCGCCTCGCCAAATAACAGGGTCGGACGCATGGCGGCGATGTCGGCGCCACTCTGAATCAGCTTGAAGTACCACGGCCCATCCTTGACGTCGCCGTACAGCACCGCGCCCGTCAGGCGGCCCCCTTTCAGCACCAGCCGTTTATAGATGCCACGACGCGCATCGCGCAGCACCAGATCTTCGCTGCCTTCACCACCGATAAAGTCGCCCACCGAATACAGCTCCACGCCGGTCACTTTCAGGCGGGTCGGAGAAGTCTGCTGGACATAGCGACGCACACCGGCACCGGCCAGATGCGCGCCGCAGACACGCGCCTGCTCCCAGATCGGCGCCACCAGCCCGAAAGTCGCACTACGATGCTGCACGCATTCGCCCACCGCATACACGCGCGGATCATAGGTCTGCAAGGTATCGTCGACGACGATGGCACGGTCACAATGCAGCCCGGCGGCTTTGGCCAGTTCGATATTCGGTCGCACACCGGCCGTCATCACTACCAGATCGGCGGCCAGCTCGCTGCCGTCCTTGAAGCGCAAACCGGTCACGCGGTTCGGTCCGAGGATTTCCTCGGTCTGGGCATTCAGGACAAACTTCAAGCCCTTGGCTTCCAGCGCCTTCTGCAACAACTGGGCTGCCGGTTTATCGAGCTGCTGGTTCATTAGCGCGTCCGCCACATGCACCACCGTCACCGACATGCCCTGCCGCAGCAGACCATTGGCCGCTTCCAGTCCCAGCAGGCCACCGCCGATGATCACGGCATTGCGATGGTTGCGTGCCATGGCCAGCATGCTTTCCACATCCTGAATATCGCGAAACGCCAGTACACCATTCAGTTGATGGCCTGGCACGGGAATGATGAAGGGTTTGGAACCGGTAGCAATCAGCAGCCGATCGTAATGCACGCATAGGCCCGAACGTGCCCGCACCACGCGGTTACGCCGGTCGATATGCTCGACCGGATCACCGGCATGCAGCGTGATGGCGTTCTGACCATACCATTCGCGGCTATTGATCATGATCTCGTCCATGGTCTTTTCGCCAGCCAGCACCGGCGACAGCATGATGCGGTTGTAATTGCCATGCGGCTCGGCGCCGAACACGGTAATGTCGTACATCTCGGGCGCCAGCTTGAGCAGTTCTTCGACCGTACGCATGCCTGCCATGCCGTTCCCGATCACCACCAGCGCGGGGCGGTTCATAGTCCCACCCACACTTTGCCGTCTTCGATGCGGGCCGGATAGGTGTTCACGGAATGATCAGGCGCTTCCAGACATTCGCCCGTCTGCAGATCGAAATGCTGCTTGTAGATGGGCGAGGCCACTACGATGCGCTCGCCGATGCTGCCCACCAGCCCGCGCGACAGCACCGCCGCTTGCGAGTTCGGGTCGAAGTTATCGATGGCGAATACGCGATTACCGTCCGCCTCCACATGGAACACGGCGATCTGGCGCTGGTTCAGCAAAGCACACACGCCGGTATTCGGCACAATATCGTCCAGTTGACAGACGCTGATCCAGCGATCGCTTTGAATATCTCGATGCATAAAGTTCTCCTCAGGCTGCGTTGACGGCAATCGGAATCACGCGCTTGCGCTCTTCCACGGTAGCGGGACGGATCTGGCCACGTTCTTCCATGAACAGGACATTCGCGTCGCCCTGCTCGCTGTTGACGAAGTGACGGAAGCGCTTGCGGGTTTCCGGATTCTCCACCGCAGCCTTCCATTCGCAGGCGTAGGTATCGACTACATGCTGCATGTCCGCCTCCAGCGCTGCGCCGATACCAAGCTTATCGTCCACCACTACCTGTTTCAGATAGTCGAGACCACCTTCCAGATTCTCGCGCCACACGCTGGTGCGCTGCAGCCGGTCAGCGGTGCGGGCATAGAACATCAGGAAGCGGTCGATGTAGCGCACCAGCGTATCCTTATCCAGATCGGTGGCCAGCAATTCGGCATGGCGCGGCTTCATGCCGCCGTTGCCACACACGTACAGGTTCCAGCCCTTCTCGGTCGCGATCACACCGACATCCTTACCCTGCGCCTCGGCACACTCGCGGGTACAGCCGGACACACCGAACTTGATCTTGTGCGGAGTCCGCAAGCCCTTGTAGCGATTCTCCAGCGCGATCGCCAGACCGATCGAATCGTCCACACCATAACGACACCAGGTCGAGCCCACACAGGACTTCACCGTGCGCAGTGACTTGCCGTAGGCATGGCCGGATTCGAAACCGGCAGCGATCAGTTCTTCCCAGATCAACGGCAGCTGTTCGAGCCGCGCACCGAACAGATCGACCCGCGCACCGCCAGTAATCTTGGTGTAAAGCTGATACTTCTTCGCCACCATGCCGACGGCGATCAGGCCATCAGCGGTGACTTCACCACCCGGCATGCGCGGCACCACCGAATAGGTGCCATCCTTCTGGATATTGCCGAGGAAGTAGTCATTGGTATCCTGCAGGCTGGCGTGTTCCTTCTTCAGCACGAAGTCATTCCACACCGTCGCCAGCACATTCGCTGCCAGCGGTTTGCAGACCTCGCACCCCAACCCCTTACCATGCCTGGACAACAGCCCGGCAAAGTTCTTGATCTGGCCCGCTTTAATCAGGTGAAACAGCTCCTGCCGCGAGTACGCGAAGTGTTCGCACAGATGGTTGTTCACCTCCATGCCCTGCTTTTTCATTTCCGCCTTCATCACCTGCGTTACCAGCGGCACGCAGCCGCCGCAGGACGTGCCAGCACCCGTGCAGCTTTTCAGCCCTGCCAGATCGGTCACGCCACCCGCTACTGCTGCACACAGGCTACCCTTACTGACATCGTTGCAGGAACAGATCTGCGCCGTTTCGGGCAGCGCATCCACACCCAGTCCCGGCCTGGCTGCGCCATCGGACTGTGGCAGGATCAGAAATTCGGGCGACTCCGGCAATTCGATTTTGTTCAGCATCATCTGCAACAAGGTGCCGTATTCGCTGGCATCCCCCACCATCACGCCACCGAGCAGGTATTTGCCGCAATCGGACACCACAATTTTCTTGTAGATCTGTTTGCGCTCGTCGGTGAACTGGTAGGAACGGCTGCCTTCCACCTTGCCGTGCGGGTCGCCGATACTGGCCACGTCCACGCCCATCAGTTTCAGTTTGGTGCTCATGTCGGCACCGGCGAATTCGGCCGCCTCTCCAGCCAGATGCTTGGCCGCGACCCGCGCCATTTCATAGCCGGGCGCCACCAGACCGAAGATCAGGCCGCCCCACAGTGCGCACTCACCAATCGCATACACGTCCGGATCGGACGTCACGCAGTTGTTATTGATCTCGATGCCGCCGCGCGGGCCAATGCTCAGGCCAGACTCGCGTGCCAGCATATCGCGCGGACGGATCCCGGCCGAGAACACAATCATGTCCGCATCCAGATGACCGCCATCGGCAAACTCCATGCGGTGCGTGCCATCCACGCCATCCACAATCGCCGTGGTGTTTTTACCGGTATGGACAGTGACCCCCAGCTCTTCGATTTTCCGGCGCAGCACGCGCGCGCCGCCATCGTCCACCTGCACCGCCATCAGGCGTGGCGAGAACTCCACTACGTGGGTTTCCAGCTGCAGATCGCGCAGCGCCTTGGCACACTCCAGCCCCAGCAGACCACCGCCGATCACAACCCCGGTCTTCGAGCGCTTGCCGCATTCCAGCATGGCTTGCAGATCTTCGATGGTGCGATACACGAAACAGTCCTTGCGCTCTTTACCCGGCAGTGGCGGGACAAAGGGATAGGAACCAGTGGCGATGACCAGCTTATCGTAGTCGAGTACCTCGCCATCGGCCGTGGTCACGCTCTTGCTGGCCGTGTCGATCCGCGTCGCGCGGGTGTTCAGACGCAGCACCATATCTTCGCGCTCGAAGAAGCCCGGCTTGACTAGCGATAGATCCTCGGCCGATTTACCGGCAAAGAATTCCGACAGATGCACGCGGTCATAAGCTGGGCGCGGCTCCTCGCACAGCACCGTCACTTGCAGATTGGCGATGCCACTCTGCGCCAGCGACTCCAGAAACTTGTGGCCCACCATGCCGTGACCGATAACGATAATTTTCATGATTCCAGACTCCTTTAAGCTGCCAGCTTGGCGACGATGGATGATTCTTCTACACGGCTCTCGCTGAAGCGGGCCGCCAGTGCACACAATGCCGAGGCGGCGACCAGCACACCGAGTATGCTCAGCGTCTGCTGGGTATTGCCTAGCCCCTTCATCAGAAAGCCTGCTGCCACGGCGCCGACGTTACCGCCCGCGCCGATAATGCCGGCCACGCCTCCCAGTGCACGTTTGTCAATGAACGGCACGATGGCGTACGTCGCACCGCAAGCCATATGGGTGAACAGGCCGAACACCAGCATCGCAGCGATCGCCAGCGTGGCACTGGCAGCGTTGGCGAACAACAGCAGACCAGCGCCTTCGCCCAGCATCAGCACGAACAGCAGGGTGATGCGCTTGTTCAGGGAGCCGCTTGCCGCCAGTTGGTCCGAGGTCCAGCCACCCAGTGCGCGGCCGAACAGCGCCAGCAGACCGAAGCTGCCCGCTGCCATGCCGGCTTGTGCCAGCGACAGCTGGAAGTGATCGACGTAGTAAATCGCCGCGATGTTATGAATGAAGATTTCGATACCGAAGCAGGCGCCGTAGGTAATGAACAGCAGCCAGACACGGTAATTCATGGCGGCCAGCTTGAAACTGCTCCATGCACCGCCCTGCACCTCGCCATATTTACCGCTGTATTTGCCCTCGATGGTGATACCTGCGGCACGTAGCTCCCGGTAGTTCCCTTGCGGGCAGTCCTGCGTGTAGCGGTAGTACACCCCCGCCATCACAATCATCAGCACACCCGGCACGATCAGGGCAGCGCGCCAGCCTAGCGTTTCGCTTACGCCCAGCATCACCATGGCCGTCATCAGCAGCGGCATCACCGCTTGCGCGACGCCACCACCGGCATTGCCCCAGCCAGCGGCAGCAGCATTTGCCGTGCCCACCACTCTCGGGCCGAACATCACCGAGGTGTGATACTGGGTGATCACGAAGCTGGCACCGGCCGCACCGATCCCCAGCCGGAAGAACAGGAAGCTCTCGTAACTCTGCGCGAAGGCCACGCCGATCACCGGGATGGCGCCGACCAGCAGCAGGCCGGTGTAGGTCAGGCGCGGGCCGAAGTGATCGCACAGCGGCCCCACCACCAGCCGCACCAGTATCGTAATCGCCACGGCGGCGATATTGATGTTAGCGATCTGCGCCACGCTCAGACCGAATTCGCCTTTAATAATCGGCATCAGCGGTGCACAGGCAAACCAGGCGAAAAAGCAGACGAAGAATGCCATCCACGTCAGGTGAAACGCCCGCATCGGTGGCGTCGAAATGTTGAAGAGCTGGATGCTGTGAGCTTTGCTGGCCATGTTCTTTCCCGTTCAGAAAACAAAAAGGCGCCCGCGCAACCTCAGTCTGAAAGACCGGGTTGGGCGGACGCCGTTGTCCTGCCGGCCCGTCTTTGGGCCAGCGTTGTATTCGGGGGGATCGCCGTTGATCCCTTACCTTTGTTGTTGCAAGAGCCGTGCCATCTTCGCGATGACGTCGTTCCAGGGTGTCGCCCTGTGTTCAACCGGTGTGGCCAGTCGCGCCACGCCAGTTCACGGTGCGGGCGCGCACGTTATCGGTGCAGTGCTGCCTTGCACGCAGGGCTCTGCACCAGTTCCTGCCACGCATCGGCACAGCGCACGACTTCACCGATTACGATGATGCTGGGGCTACCCAGACCACTGCTGCGCAACGCTTGTGGCAACTCGCCCAGCGTGGTGAGTAACTGGCGCTGCTCGGCACGCGTGGCCGACTGCACCACCGCCACCGGCAGCGTCAGTGCCGCGCCGCCCGCCAGCAAGCCTTGCTGGATTGCCTCGGCACGCGCCACCCCCATATAGATCACCAGCGTCAGACCGCTTTGCGCCAGCGCTGGCCAGTGCGGTTCGGAGCCGGCATCTTTGCCATGTCCCGTCACGAAAATAACGCCCTGACTGTAAGCGCGATGCGTTAGCGGAATGCCGATACTGGCAGGTGCCGCCACGCCACTACTAATGCCAGGCACCACCTCGACGCTGATTCCCTGCGCCTGCAAGGTGGCGCGTTCTTCGCCGCCCCGCCCGAACAGATACGGATCGCCACCTTTGAGGCGCACCACCCGGTTACCGGCGCGCGCTTCGGTCACCATCAGTCGTTCGATGAAAGCCTGCGGGGTCGAGACACAACCACCCCGTTTGCCCACCTGAATCACCCGTGCCGTGGCTAGTACATGGGCCAGCACGGCAGGATTGACCAGATCATCGATCAGCACCACGTCCGCCTGTTCCAGCGCACGGACTGCCTTAATGGTTAGCAGTTCCGGATCGCCGGGACCTGCACCCACCAGTGTTACTTGGGCCATCTGGAGCTCCTTTCTCGACAACTTACGCCGCTGCGGCCAGCGCCGTGGAAATCATCTGGTCAATCTCGCCCGAGATATTCGACATCACACCGGCCACCACGGAGAACTCGGTACCGGCATGGCCAGCCCGCGCGGCCACAATGCGCGCATTGAAAGCCACCATGCGCGCCTGCCGGTTAATCGTCTCAATCTCGCTGATCACACTGCGCAACTGGCGCCGCATCTGGCGCGCGTGCAGGCGCGACTGCTCTTCGTAGATACCGGTGATCTGATTGAGCACCACCAGCGTCGGGGTAGTCGCTTGCACCAGCTCCGTCTGCAGCGTCAGCGCACTCGCAGCGCCGCCCTCGATGGCACGCAAGGCCCGCTCGGCCAGATCGGCAAACCCGCGGATCTTGCGATCGCCCTCGTATTTGCCGAAATAAGCTTGCTGCAGCTCGGCGCAAAATACGCCGGGCAATTCGTCCGTCTCGCTCAGCAAAGCCTGATGCGCACTGCGGAACAGCGCCAGCGCTTCCTGCGCCACTGCCAGACTGCCTTCCTGCCCCTGTGCGGCCAGCAGTGCATACAGCACGATGCGCTGCGAGGTAAAGCGGCGCCGGCCCGACAGATTGATCATCGCGCCAAACACCTCTCCCGACAGCGGCCGTGCCGCCTTGATTGCCCGCAGCGCAGCACTCTCCGGCGCGTTCATTACGCTGCCTCTTTGGCAGGGTGGGCCTGTTTGCGGTAGAGGAACTCCAGCACCGCACTGCGGTATTCGGCGTAGCGCGCATTCTGCGCCAGCGCCACCCGGTCACGCGGATGCTCCAGCTTCACCTCGACGATTTCGCCGATGGTGGCAGCCGGACCGTTGGTCAGCATCACGATACGGTCCGACAGCAGCACGGCTTCATCGACATCGTGGGTCACCATCACCACCGTCGAGCCAGTGCTGGCAACGATCTTCAGCAATTCGTCCTGCAGGTGGGCGCGGGTCAGCGCATCGAGCGCGCCGAATGGTTCATCCATCAGCAGCACTTTGGGTTCCATCGCCAGCGCGCGGGCAATCCCCACGCGTTGCTTCATACCCCCCGAAATTTCATGCGGACGCTTGGTTTCTGCTGCCGTCAGGCCGACCAGCGCCAGCGCGCCCATGGTGCGCTCACGCAGCTGCGCAGCCGTTTCCGTCTTGCCGAACACGCGCTCCACGCCGAGGTGAATATTTTCGTAGCAGGTCAGCCATGGCAGCAGCGAATGGTTCTGGAACACCACCGCACGTTCCGGCGACGGTCCGGCGATTTCGCGATTCGCGCACAGCAGCACGCCGTCGGTCGGCCGGGTCAGGCCGGCGATCAGATTGAGCAGGGTCGATTTGCCACAGCCGGAGTGCCCGATCAGCGTGATGAATTCGCCCTTGCGTACCGTCAGATCAATCTCGCGCAGCGCATGAAACACGCCCTTCTTGGTATGGAAAACCATCTCCACGCCTTCGATCGCTATGAATTTTTCCTGTTCCATGATGTCCGCCTTTTCTCAACTTGCCACTTGTTCGTAACTGAAAGCGCGCGCCAGTGCCACCAGCGCCTGCTCCAGCAACAGCCCCACCACACCGATCGCCACAATCGCGATGATGATGTGCGGGACATTCAGGTTGTTCCACTCATCCCAGACCCAGAAGCCGATCCCGACGCCACCAGTCAGCATTTCGGCTGCCACGATCACCAGCCACGCCGTGCCGATCGACAGGCGCACCCCGGTCAGGATGTACGGCAGCGCCGATGGCAGCAGGATTTTGGTGAGCACCTTCCACTCCGACAGATTCAGCACTCGCGCCACGTTCATATAATCCTGCGGCACCCGCTGCACACCGACTGCGGTATTGATAATCATCGGCCAGATCGAGCAGATGAAAATCGACCAGATCGCCGCCGGATTGGCCGACTTGAACACCAGCAGTCCAATTGGCAACCACGCCAGTGGCGAGACCGGTTTGAGTAAGCTGATCATCGGACCCACCATGCTGCTCACGAACGGCACGCGGCCAATCAGGAAGCCCAGCGGAATGCCCACCAGTGCCGCTAGCCCGAAGCCCAGCGCCACGCGCTGCAGCGACGCCAGGATGTTCCAGCCGATGCCCTGATCGTTCGGACTATTCCGGTAGAACGGATCGGAGAACAGCGTCACCGCCTCATGCAAGGTCGCCAGCGGCGTGGGAAAGCTGCTGTTCTTGATGGTGATGATCTGCCAGACCAGCACCAGCAAAGCAGCCCCCAGCAATGGCGCGATGATCTTCATCGCCAGCGCCGACGCTTGCTGACGCACGATCGCCGTGGTGCTGACCGCCATAGCGCGACGCGGACGGCGCTGTGGCGCTGCCGTGGCAGCATTGGCTGCAGCGGCGGTGGCCGTTGCCGCCGCAATGGCAGCAGTGGCGAGCGTGTCCACTGCGGAGGGCGACGATTCAGGTTGGAGCATGGCGTTCATGGCATTCCTTCTCAGGCTTTGATTTTGAACGAGGCGGCGAACGCTTTCGGATTCTTACCGTCCCACACGGAGCCGTCCATCAGCTTGGAGCTGCGCAGCGGGCTTTTCGGCACTGGTGTTTTGGTCATCGCCGCAGCATCCTTGTACAGATCGATCTGGTTCACCGAGGTGGCCACCGCCAGATAATCCGGATCTTCTTTCAGCAGACCCCAGCGGCGGTGCTGGGTCATGAACCACATGCCGTCCGACAGATACGGGAAGTTGACCAGACCATCGTTATAGAACTTCATGTAATTGGCGTCGTCCCAGGTCTTGCCCAGACCATTCTGGTAGCGCCCCATGATGCGCTGGTCGATCGCGTCCTTGCTGGTGTTGACGTAGGACTTATCGGCGATCACTTCGGCCATGCGGTTTTTATTTGCCAGCGAGGCATCGATCCACTTACCCGCTTCGAGAATCGCGGCCATCATGGCGCGGCAGGTGTTCGGATATTTCTTGGCAAATTCCAGCGTCGAGCCCAGCACTTTTTCCGGGTGATCGCGCCAGATATCCTGGGTGGTGGTGGCGGTAATGCCCACCCCGTCCATGATGGCGCGGTGGCCCCACGGTTCGCCCACGCAGAAGCCATCCATATTGCCGACCCGCATATTCGCCACCATTTGCGGCGGTGGCACGGTAATCACCTTGGCATCCTTGAGCGGATTGATGCCGTGCGCCGCCAGCCAGTAGTACAGCCACATGGCGTGGGTACCCGTCGGGAAGGTTTGCGCAAAAGTGTATTCGCGCTTATCCGT
>JAIELO010000324.1 GCA_019752915.1 Burkholderiaceae bacterium | reverse complement strand
CAGTCGGATCGGCACCGGGGGCCAGATCGTTGTGGATACGAAACCGTCGTCCCAGTGCTTCGGCGGTTTGCAGGGTACGCACTGCGGGGCTGACCAGTACTTTGCAACTGTCAGGCAGTTGCGCATCGAGCCACTGACCCATGCGGCGCGCCTGTTTCTGGCCTTTGCCCGTCAGGGCGCGTTCCAGATCAGACTGGTTAGGTCCGGGATCTTCCGCTTCTGCGTGGCGCCACAGGATCAGGTCCATCTCACTCTCCCAGTTGGGAATTCGGCATGCCCAGCGTTTCCATCAGATGTTGCTGGGCGCTGAAGCTGGCCTGCTTGGCGCGCGGTTTGCGCCGCTGATAGTGGCCATCCGGTTCCAGTTCCCAGGCGTTGGTGTTGTCCTTCAGGTAAGGATTCAAGCCTTCCGCCAGTACCCGGCGTTTCAGCGCCTTGTCCAGCACGGGGAAGGCAACTTCGATGCGACGGAACAGATTGCGGCTCATCCAGTCGGCACTGGCCAGCAGGATGTCGTGCGCCAGATCGTTACGGAAATAATAAATCCGGCTGTGCTCGAGGAAGCGGCCGATGATCGAGCGCACCCGGATGTTTTCCGACAGACCCGGCACGCCGGGCTTGAGGGTGCAGGCACCACGCACAATCAGGTCGATTTTCACGCCATCCTTGGACGCGGCATACAGAGCGCGGATCACCGATTCGTCCACCAGCGCATTGATCTTCACAATAATCCGTGCCGGACGTCCGGCGCGCGCAATACGCGCTTCGTTGCGGATGGCTTTGATGATTTCGTTCTGCAGGGCGAACGGCGCCAGCCACAGATGCGTCAGCCGGTGCGGTTTGGTCAGGCTGGTCAGGTGGATGAAGACTTCGTTGACTTCGCGGGCAATGCCGTCGTGGCTGGTCAGCAGGCCGAAGTCCGTATAGAACTTGGTGGTGCTGGCGTGGTAGTTGCCGGTGCCGAGGTGAGCGTAGTAGCGCAGTTTCTGGCCTTCGCGGCGGATTACCAGCGCGACCTTGGCGTGGGTTTTCAGGCCCACCACGCCGTACACCACCTGCGCACCGGCCTGTTCCAGCTTGTCGGCCCAGTTGATATTGGCTTCTTCATCGAAGCGCGCTTTGAGTTCGACAATGACGGTGACTTCCTTGCCGTGCCGGGCCGCCAGAATCAGCGATTCCATCAGGTCCGAATTCATGCCGGTGCGGTAAATGGTCTGTTTGATGGCGACCACTGCCGGATCGAGCGCGGCACTGCGGATAAAGTCGATGACGGTCTGGAAGGTCTGGAACGGGTGATGTAGCAGAATATCGTGCTGGCGCAATTCGGCGAAGATGTCGAGATTGGCGGACTTGCGCGCCACGCTAGGGAAGAAGGGCAGGAAGCGCAAGGCCGGTTTGTCGAGATGGTCGATCATTTCGGTCAGGCGCACCAGATTCACGGGGCCATTCACGGCATACAGGCGACTCTGGTCCAGGCCAAACTGGTTGAGCAGGAACTGCGACAGTTCGGGCGGGCAGTTCATCGCCACTTCCAGACGTACCGAGGTGCCGAACTGGCGGCCCTGCAATTCGCCCTTGAGCGCCTGCCGCAGGTTCTTCACTTCATCTTCATCGACCCACAGATCGCTGTCGCGGGTCACCCGGAACTGCGAATAGGCTTGCACTTCGCGCCCGGCAAACAGGTCGGAAATGTGCGCGTGGATGACGGAGGAGAGCAGGCAGAACGACACGCCGCCATTGTCGGACAGGTGGTCGGGCAGGCGGATTACGCGTGGCAGCACCCGTGGCGCTTTGACGATGGCAATCGCGGTACCGCGCCCGAAGGCATCCTTGCCGGACAGGGAAACAATGAAATTGAGACTTTTATTGACCACCTGCGGGAAGGGGTGGGCCGGATCGAGCCCGATCGGGGTCAGTAGCGGACGCACTTCGTTATCGAAGTATTCCTTGACCCAGGCGCGCTGGGCGTCGTTGCGCTCATTGTGACGCACCAGATGTACGCCGGCGCGCGCCAGTTGTGGCAGCACTTCCTGATTCAGGATTTCATACTGGTGTGCCACCAGCTCGTGACACTCGTTGCTGATGCGGTTGAGTGTGGCCACCAGCGCGGGATGATTGGACAGGGCGCCGTCGATGGTACCTGCGGCCAGCAGGCTGGCCACCCGCACTTCGAAGAATTCGTCCAGATTGCTGCTGGCGATACATAAGTAGCGTAACCGTTCCAGTAACGGAATGGTTTTATCCTCCGCTTGTGCCAGAACGCGCCGGTTGAACATCAGTTGCGACAGTTCCCGGTCCAGAAACGCGGAGTTTTTTTGCAGGTCGGCGGGCAGGTCAGGCTTCATGTCTTTTTATTCACTTTGCAATAATATCATTCTAGCGCCTTTAGGCTGCGAGTGATGTAACAGTGTAAAGAGCAAATATGACAAGTACGTGACAGAGCATGTCATAAATGCCTGTCATAAAACGCCGAGTATGACAAAATACACTTGCTTGGCTGCATAGTTTTGCCTGTTTCTCATAGGGGAAACGCTCGCTGAGCGCGCGTCAGGAAGAAATTTCAGAATTCTTTGCAGATGTCATAAAGCTGTCATAAAGGCTGGTTAGACTGCCCAGCATCCTAACCCGTCATAACCAAGGACTTGATATGCGACTGAAACAACTGTTTTCTTCTCTGGTAGTGGGCGCGGCTGCAGTAATGGCCTTCTCGTCCGTAGCACACGCCGCCGATATGACCGGCGCCGGCGCAACCTTCCCTTACCCGATCTACGCGAAATGGGCGGAAGCTTACAAAGCCAGCACCGGTAACGGTCTGAACTATCAATCAGTCGGCTCGGGCGCCGGCATCAAGCAAATCAAAGCCAAGACCGTCGATTTCGGCGCCTCGGACATGCCCTTGAAAGCAGAAGATCTGGATGCGGAAGGCCTGATGCAGTTCCCCGCCATCATGGGTGGCGTGGTCACCGTGGTGAATCTGGATGGCGTGACCCCTGGCCAGCTGAAGCTGACCGGCCCGGTTGTGGCGGACATCTATCTGGGCAAGATCACCAACTGGAACGCACCGGAAATCGCCGCGCTGAATCCTGGCGTGAAAATTCCTGCCGTTGAAATCACTGTGGTGCACCGCGCTGACGGTTCGGGCACCTCGTTCCTGTTCACCGACTATCTGTCGAAAGTAAGCCCGACCTTCAAGACCACGATCGGCGCCGGTACGGCCGTGAAGTGGGTAGTTGGCGTGGGTGGTAAAGGTAACGAAGGCGTGGCCGCCAACGTGCAGCGTATCAAAGGCTCGATCGGTTACGTGGAATGGGCTTACGCCAAGAAAAACAAAATGTCGCACACCCAGCTGAAAAACAAGGATGGCAACTACCTGCAGCCGGATGACGACTTCTTCAAAGCTGCTGCGGCCAATGCCGAGTGGACCAAGACCCCGGGCTTCGGCGTGGTACTGACCGATCAGGCTGGTAAAAACTCGTGGCCGATCACCGGCGTGTCCTTCATCCTGATGCACAAAGCCCAGGCTGATGCGAACAAAGGTAAGGAAGTCATCAAGTTCTTCGACTGGGCTTTCAAAAATGGTGGCGCAGCGGCTGTTGAGCTGGACTATGTACCGCTGCCAGCAGCAGTGGTGAAACAGGTGCAGGATGCCTGGAAAGCCAACCTGAAAGATACCGCAGGTAAGGCAATCTACTAATCAGGACGCCCTTCGCCACCCCGGTGGCGAGGGGGTTAGCCTGCGCCGCCCGACCCGGGCAGCGCAGGCTAGCTACCATCGACGAGATCACAAAATGAGTGCTGACATTACTACCACGCCCTTGAATCAGAGTGCGCCAGCCCCGCAGGATGCTGGCAAGGCACAGGCGGACGCCGAGCTGGCAGTCCAGCAGGCCATGCACCGCACCATGCGCAATCAGCGCATCCAGGATTTTATTTTCCACAAAACCACCATGCTGTTCGCCCTGTCGGTGCTGGCAGTGCTGCTGGGGATTATTATTTCCCTGATGGTGGGCGCCTGGCCCGCTTTCAAGGAATTCGGCCCGCGTTTCATCACCACGGTCGAGTGGGATCCCGTCAACGACCAGTACGGCGCGGCGATTGCCATCGTCGGTACCCTGGTCACTTCCGGTATTGCACTGCTGATCGCTTTCCCGGTCAGCTTCGGCATTGCCCTGTTCCTTACCGAAATCTGCCCGGCGTCGCTGCGCCGTCCGCTCGGCACCGCCGTCGAACTGCTGGCCGGTATCCCGTCGATTATTTACGGCATGTGGGGTCTGTTCGTGTTTGCCCCGCTGTTCGGTGACTATGTCCAGCCATTCCTGAAAAGCGTGCTGGGCCCCTTACCCATCATCGGTCAGTTCTTCAGCGGTCCGACCATGGGTATCGGCATCCTGACCGCTGCGCTGATTCTGGCGGTGATGATTATTCCGTTTATTTCCTCGGTGATGCGTGACGTGTTCGAAATCGTCCCTGCGGTACTGAAGGAATCGGCCTACGGCCTCGGTTGCACGCGCTGGGAAGTGGTGCGCAAGATCGTGCTGCCTTACACCAAGACCGGTGTGGTCGGTGGTGTGATGCTGGGACTGGGCCGCGCGCTCGGTGAAACCATGGCGGTAACTTTCGTGATCGGTAACGCCAACAAGCTGTCGTGGTCGCTGTTCGCCGCCGGTAACTCGATTGCCTCCACGCTGGCCAATGAATTCGCGGAATCGGATACGCCACTGCACACCTCGTCGCTGTTTGCGCTGGCCCTGATTCTGTTCGTAATCACCTTTATCGTTCTGTCCGCCGCCAAGCTGATGCTGGCAGGCATGTCTCGCAAGGAAGGCGTCAAATGAATCAAGTGATGAACCCGGTCTACCGCAAGCGTTTGCGCACCCACCGTATCGGCATTGCGCTGTCGGTCGCCGCGATGTCGGTCGGCCTGCTGGTGCTGGCGTGGATTCTGGCGACGCTGGCCGTGAAAGGCTTTGGCGCGCTGAGCGTGAATATGTTCACCCAGACCACGCCGGCCCCCGGCAGTGAAGGTGGTGGTCTGATGAACGCCATCGTCGGTACGGTGATGATCGTCGGTCTGTCGACCCTGATCAGTACCCCGATCGGGATTCTGGCCGGTATCTATCTGGCGGAATACGGCGAAGAGAACAAAGTCGCCAGCCTGACCCGTTTCGTCACCGACATCATGCTGTCGGCCCCGTCGATCGTGATCGGTATGTTTGTGTGGGCCATGTATGTGGCCACGGCGCGTCACTATTCCGGTTACGCCGGCTCCATCGCGCTGGCGCTGATCGCCGTGCCGGTGGTGGTGCGCACCACCGACAATATGCTGCGTCTGGTACCGAACAGCCTGCTGGAAGCAGCCTTTGCGCTCGGTGCACCGCGCTGGAAAGTGGCGATGATGGTGCGTCTGCGTGCCGTCAAAGCTGGCGTGATCACCGGCGTGCTGCTGGCGGTAGCGCGGATTTCCGGCGAAACGGCACCGCTGCTGTTCACTGCCCTGAATAACCAGTTCTTCAGCGCCGACATGAATGCGCCGATGGCCAACCTGCCAGTGGTGATCTACGGCTATGCGATGAGCCCTTATGACAACTGGCGCGAACTGGCCTGGGGCGGTGCCCTGCTGGTGACCTTCAGCGTACTGGCGCTGAACATCCTGTCGCGCACCGTGTTTAGCCAGAAACAACCGAATTAATCAGATAGAGCGAAACCCATATGAATACCCAACTGAGCGCAGAAAACGTGGTAGCGAATAATGTTGCCCAAGGCGGCAAACCAAAGATTATCGAGATTTCGGGGCTGAATTTTTTCTACGGTAAAACCCAGAGCCTGCACAACGTCCATCTGGATATCCATGAGAAGCAGGTGACGGCCTTCATCGGCCCGTCCGGTTGCGGCAAATCGACTCTGTTGCGCACCCTGAACCGCATGTATGACCTGTATCCGGGTCAGCGCGCTGAAGGTTCGATTCTGTACCGCGGCCGCAATATTCTGGAAGCGGGTCAGGACGTGAATATGCTGCGCGCCAAGGTGGGCATGGTGTTCCAGAAGCCGACCCCGTTCCCGATGTCGATCTACGACAATATCGCCTTCGGCGTGCGTCTGTACGAAGACCTGTCGAAAGGCGAGATGGACGAGCGCGTGGAATGGGCACTGAAGAAGGCCGCGCTGTGGAATGAAGTCAAGGACAAGCTGGGCAAGAGCGGCCTGTCGCTGTCCGGCGGTCAGCAGCAGCGTCTGTGCATCGCCCGCGGCGTGGCCGTGAAGCCGGATGTGCTGCTGCTGGACGAACCGACGTCGGCGCTGGATCCGATTTCGACCTCGAAAGTGGAAGAACTGATTAGCGAACTGAAGCAGGATTACACCATCGCCATCGTGACCCACAATATGCAGCAGGCCGCGCGTTGCTCGGACTACACCGCCTATATGTATCTGGGCGAGCTGGTGGAATTCGGCGAGACCGACCAGATCTTCATGAATCCGGCACGCAAAGAGACGCAGGACTACATCACCGGCCGCTTCGGCTGATAAACTTTACAATACCCAGACGATTACGGAGAGCAGCATGATCGGTGAGCATTCATCCAAACAGTACGACAACGAATTAGAGTCCATCCGCTCCAAGGTATTGCTGATGGGCGGCATCGTCGAGACCCAGTTCCTCGACGCCATGACCTGCTTCCGCATCGGTAACCCGGAACGGGCCGACCGCGTGATGCGCGAAGACGACGCCGTGAACCAGCTGGAAGTGTCGCTGGACGACGCCTGCAGCCACCTGATCGTGCGCCGCCAGCCAGCCGCCAACGATCTGCGTACCATCATGGCCACCATCAAGGTGATTACCGATCTGGAACGCATCGGCGACGAAGCGACCAAGATCGCGCGCATCGCCAAGGCCCTGCACGGGCGTGGCGCGGTGACGGTGAACCACTACGAAATGGTGCGCGGCATCGCCACCAATGCCAGCGATATGCTGCACGATGCGCTCGACGCCTTTGCCCGCAATGATGGCAAGCGTGCCTTGCAACTGATCGCCCAGGATGCGCTGATCGACCACGAGTTCCGTTCCATCATGCGCAACCTGATCACCTTCATGATGGAAGACCCGCGCACCATTTCGGCGGCACTCGATACGCTGTGGGTGGCCAAGGCCATCGAACGCATTGGCGACCACGCCAAGAACATCGCCGAGTACGTGATCTACGTAGTCGACGGCAAGGATATCCGGCATAGCCGTCCCGCGCTGAGCGTGGACGCGGCTCCCGAGCAAGCTGAATAAGAGATTATGGCATCTGATAAAACTACCGTCCTGATTGTCGAAGATGAACCGGCGATTGTCGAACTGGTGACGTTTTCCCTGCGTGAGGCGGGCTGGAATTGTGTGGCAGTACAAAGCTGCGCCGAAGCATGGGACTTTCTGCAGACCCGCACACCGCAATTGATTTTGCTGGACTGGATGTTGCCGGATCAGACCGGCCTGCGCCTGCTGACGCGCATCCGTGGCGATCGTCATTTCAATGAAATCCCCGTCATCATGCTGACCGCCAAGAGCATGGAAGAAGACAAGCTGGC
Source organism: Burkholderiaceae bacterium (assembly GCA_019752915.1). GTDB lineage: Bacteria > Pseudomonadota > Gammaproteobacteria > Burkholderiales > Burkholderiaceae_D > Rugamonas. Next base: position 12,821 of record JAIELO010000324.1, on the reverse strand, counting down.
CGGCCTGAATAACGGTGCCGACGATTACATCACCAAGCCGTTTTCGCCACGCGAACTGCTGGCCCGCGCCAAAGCGCTGTTGCGCCGCAAGTTGCCGGAACACGCACAGGCCACCATGCGCGCTGCCAATGTGGAACTGGACCCGGTCAGCTGCACGGTCACCATGGACCAGCAGAAAATCGACATCGGTCACGCCGAGTACAAGTTGCTGAAGTTCCTGCTGGCGCACCCGGAACGGGTGTTTTCGCGCAGCCAGTTGCTCGATAAAGTCTGGGGCGACCATGTGGTGATCGAGGAGCGTACCGTCGATGTGCACGTGCTACGCTTGCGTAAAGCTTTGAAAGAAGCCGAGCACCTGATTAGAACTGTGCGTAGCGTCGGCTACATGCTGTCGGAAAAATAGAAAGCTGAAATCGGATGAATCCCAAACTGCTGTTCTGGGTGCCTGCGGTACTGCGTACTGCGATTATTCTGGGTGTTTGCACCTTGCTGGGCTGGCTGTTTGGCTGGGTTGAAGGGCTGGTGCTGGCGTTGGCAGCGATGATGGTGATGGTATTCACCCAGCTATCCTATCTGTTCCAGCTCAGTAACTGGCTGGAGGACCCGCAAAGCGCCAAGCTGCCCGATGGCTGGGGTGCGTGGACCAGTATTTTTTCGCGCTTGTATAAGATGCGCCGCGAGGATGAAAAAAATCAGGCCGAGCTGACCGAGTGGCTGGCGCGCTTCCGTCAGGCCATGCATTTGCTGCCGGATGGTGTGGTCATCATGGACGATGTGCTGTTCCTCGAATGGTGCAATCCGGCCGCGGAAAAGCATCTGGGCCTGACCCACGAACGCGACAAGGGTATGCGCGTGACCAATCTGGTGCGCAACCCGGATTTCATGGATTACATCATCCTCGGTCGCTACGAGCAGCCACTGACCATCAGCTTCCGTGACCGCAAACTGATCGTGCAGATTATCCCGTTCGAGAATCGCCGTCAGATTCTGGTGACGCATGATGCGACCGAGACCGAACGTATCGAGGAAATGCGCCGCGACTTTATCGCCAATGCTTCCCACGAATTGCGCACGCCGCTGACGGTAATCGTTGGCTTCCTCGAGATCGCCGCTTCCGAAGGGCTTGATGCCGCTACCCGCAGTTCGCACTTGAAGCTGATGACGGAGCAGGGGCACCGCATGCAGCATCTGATTGAAGACATGCTGACGCTATCGCGACTGGAGTCGGTCGATTATCCGCTGCGCGCCGAGCCGGTCGATGTCAAGCGGCTGGTCGATCAGGTGCAGCGCGACGCCGATGCGCTGTCGGCGGGGCGGCACGTGGTGACCATGTCGGTTGACGGTCCGGACGTGATGGGTAGTTATGAAGAATTGCATAGCGCCTTCGGCAATCTGGCCTCGAATGCGGTGCGTTATACGCCGGCCGGTGGCCAGATCCACCTGTCCTGGAAAACCAGCGATAGCGGCGCCAAATTCACGGTCGACGATACCGGCATCGGCATCAGCCCGGAACACATTTCGCGTCTGACCGAGCGTTTCTACCGGGTCGACAAGAGCCGTTCGCGGGAAACCCAGGGTACCGGTCTGGGACTGGCCATCGTCAAGCACGTGCTGCTGCGCCATAGCAGCACGCTGAAGATCAAGTCCGAAGCAGGCAAGGGCAGTAGCTTTATCGTCTGCATGCCGAAGTCCGCGCTGGTGCTGCCGCAGATCGAACTGCAACTGCACTAAGTGGTAGCGCTAGGCTAGCGCCGGATAGGTGAAGCCGATGAAGTGCACGGTATTCACCAGCAGATGGGTGGCGATGGCCGCTTCGATGCGGCCGGTAGCGTGGTAGGCGTAGGCATAGCCTAGTCCTGCCAGTGCTGCCAGCGCCGCATAGGCCGGGCCACCGCCCAGATGGGCGGCGCCAAACAGCAGCGCAGAGAAGGCCACCGCCAGCAGGCCACCGTGGCGCCAGCGTTTGAACCACACGGCTAACTGCCCTTGCAGCAGGCCGCGGAAAAACGCTTCCTCGGCAATCACCGTAAAGAACAGATTCACCACCACGAATTGCAACGTGTAGGACGGCCATTTCAGGTCGGGACGCACGAAGCCGCTGGCGAGTGCCGCTGCCATCACGGCGCACGCGGTCAACAGGGCTATCGGTGCTGCGCTGCGCAGGGCTGCCTTCAACTCCGCCAGTGTGCCGATGCGCTGGCATACCAGTGCCAGTAGCACCAGCCCCACGCTGGCCTTGTCGAAATTGGCGTACTGTGTAAATGGCAGGCCATCGGGCGACACCATCACCCCTTTCAGCAGCACCGGATTATGAAAGCCGGGTAGTTTGTGCATCGCCAGCGCCAGTGCCAGCAACACGGTGCACACGCCGCCTAGCGCGCGTTGCCATGGCTGCGCAGCATGGCGATACGCCCATGCTGCCAGTCCCAGCGCTATCAGCGCCGGCCAGGCTGACGCCTGCACCACGCCATTGAGCGTCGTAGTCAGCAGTGCCAGCACGGCAAGCGCCGCCCAGCGCGGTATGCGGCGCCCGGGTGTGAGTTGGACGGGCTGGCCCCATACGGCGCCGATGGCGCCGAACAGCAGTATTGAAGACGGTAAGAAGGCGCTAAAAGTTTGCATGATCGTCAGGTGCAGCAAGTGGTGTAGCTGACAATCATAACATTATGGCATCTGGCCTAGAATTTGTAGATCAGGCTAGTCAGCAGCATCGGCGAGGTGCTGCGCTTGGTCAGCGGACTATCGGCCGCGTCGCCAGTCAGGTGTTTCACGCCCGCTACGCCAAGCACCGACCAGTGGCTATCGATCACATGGTTCCAGGTCAGCGTTGCGCCGAGATTGGTGAAACCGGCTTTGGCGCTGTAACGGCGGTAGCCGGAACGCTGACTCTGTTCCGGCGTCACGCCGAAATAGGTCTGCACGTATTTGCGATCGCCGTAGTCGGCCGACAGGCCGAGGCTGAGCTGGTCGGTCGGACTGGCATGCAGTTGCAGGCTGCTGCCGAGCGTGTAGGTGGCGCCATGTTCGCGCCGGTTCAGATTCTGGGTGGTGCCGAGACTGACCCCGATGGCGTCAAAGCGGTAGCTGGCATTCAGCACCGCCTGTACAGCACCGTCGATGTCACCCATGCCGCGCAGCTGATCCGACCCGGAGAAGATGTTGCGCTTATGGTCGATCCGCGTACCACCATAGCTGAGCGCCGCACTGACATTCACGTCGGCCAGCGTGTGCGCGATGCCGATGCCGCGCAGGGAGCTGATAAAGGCACCGTTGCTGAAGCTACGCTCGAAAACGGGCAAGGGAAGCACCCGGCCCTTGTCACTGCCGGCATATTCCGGCACATAGCCCAGCCCCGCGCCCACCAGCGTGTAGTCGAGTGGCGAGCCGGATGCGACTGTGGCGCTGGGTTCGGCATTGAGCGGATCGGCGTGGCTACTGGCGCAGACGGCGCACAGGCAGGCAAGGGTGATGGCGGCTAATTTCATAGAGCTTCCTTGAAGGGGGAAAGAGGTCGGACTTTGGCCCGCCGGCGCTTTGCTGGAATAGCCCGGCGTTGGACCAGGCGCAGTATTGCCGGATTTATCAGATGCCACCAGCGCCCAGTCTGAAGTATCATCTGCCGCATACTTTGGTACCGTTGCATGGTGCCTGATCCACGGAGCTACCCATGTCCCTGACGCTTTACTATCACCCGCTCGCTTCATTCTGCCACAAGGTACTGATTGCGCTGTATGAAAATAATACGGCCTTCGAGCGTCGTATCATCAATCTGGCTGAACCGGCCGACCGCGCCGAACTCGAAGCGATCTGGCCGCTGTGCCGCTTTCCTGTGCTGCGCGACCATGCGCGTGCGCGCGATGTGCCGGAAACCAGCATCATCATCGAATATCTGGACCAGCACTATCCGGGTGGGCAGGATCTGTTGCCGGCCGATCCGGAAGTGGCGCTCGAGGTGCGGCTGTGGGACCGCTTTTTCGACCATTACGTGCAGGAGCCGATGCAGGCCATCGTGCTGGCGCGCCTGAATGACATCCAGTGTGATCTGACCAGCGATCGCACCAAACTCAAGACCGCCTACAAGATGATCGAGCAGCGCATGGCGAGTCGCGAGTGGATGAACGGGGCGGAATTTTCGCTGGCCGATTGCGCTGCTGCGCCAGCGCTGTTTTATGCCGCCACGGTGCTGCCGTTCCCGGAAGAGTACGACGCCTTGAGTGGCTACTTCGAGCGTCTGATAGCACGTCCGTCGGTGCAGCGGGTGCTGGAAGAAGCGAAACCGTACTTCCAGCTCTACCCGTTTTACGACGACATTCCCGAGCGCTTTCTGTAACGCGCCGCTGCTTCGTGCTGCTGCGTAGCGCCACGAACGGGCGCCCCTGGGGGGCGCCACGCTGGCTGGCCAAGTGTGCGTGACAGGTCTACTTGCGGGCGAAATACGCTTCGATTTCTTCCAGCGTTTTACCGCGGGTTTCCGGCAGCAGCAGGGCGGCGGTGAGGAAGTACAGCAGCGAGCAGCCCGCGCCATAGAAGAACAGCGTGGCATAGCCATACTGGCCGACAGTTGGCAGGAACACCGCTGCGATCGACGTCGATACAAACTGGTTAATCAGCAGTGCGACGCTCATGCCGTTCGAGCGTATGCGGTTCGGCATCAGCTCCGACAGCGCCAGCCAGACACACACGCCGGGACCGACGGCAAAGCTGGCCACAAACAGGCACATGGCCAGCGCGACCTGCCAGCCATGCTGGCTCGATGGCAGTGCCGAAATCTGGGCGCGATCGATGCGCAGCGGCGCCGTGGCGCCCTGTGCCGGATCGGCAAACGGATTCAGATGCAGGCGGCGGAAGAAGGTGCCGATGACGCTGTCGGCCTGCACCGTGTCGGCGCGGCTCAGTTCCAGCACCGGCAGGGCTGGATCATCGCTGCGCAGGTTTTTGACGTTGCTGAACGGGCCGTAGGAATAGGCCAGCGCCAGTTGCTGCGGTGCGCCGCCAGCGTCGCTGGCAACGCCCAGTGCCTGCAGGGTGGCGCGATCGAGCTGGATCGACAGACTATCGCCCTGTATGCGCGTCTGCAGCACGGCACTGACGTCGCGCTGATTGGCTTCCGCGCTGCGGAACAGCAGACCGGCCGACAGCAGTGCCAGCGCGATGCCGCCGGTACCGAGCATCAGCAGGAATTTGCGGCCCTTGCGGTCTACCAGCACCACCGCAACGATGGTCATCACGGCATTCAGCACTTTGAGGACCACGTCGGCCATGTTGGCCGTGGTGCCGGGCAGGCCGGCCTGATTGAGGATCGTCACCACATAGGCGAGGATGGAGTTGATACCGGTGGCCTGGGTCAGCGCCAGCACCAGACAGGCCAGCAGGAATGGCAGGACATAGCGACGGCTCAGCAGCGGTTCGCTATACTGCGCGGCCTGGCCGGTATGGCTGCCCTGCGGTGCCAGCGCCTGTTCGATGTCGCGCAGTTCGGCTTCTGCTTCGGCCGCGGGGCGGGTGCGCAGCAGCGCCTGACGCGCTTGCGCCAGTTTGCCTTTGCGGGCCAGCCAGCGCGGCGACTCGGCCAGCAGTAAGCTGCCGACGGTGAAGATAATGCCCGGTGTCAGGCACACCCAGAAGATGCTGCGCCAGGCGTGATCACGCGCGGCAAACAGGGCTTCGGCACGGGCCGCAGGCGCCAGCAACTGGGCGGCCGTGCTGGCCGCATCCACGCTGTGGGCCTGATACAGACCGATCAGCGCGGCGGCCACCAGACCGATGGTCAGCAGCAGCTGGAACAGCGCGGCACCACGGCCACGCTGGCGCGCATGCAGACACTCGGCCAGATACAGCGGCACCACCACGCCGATCAGACCACCGCTAATGCCTTGCAGCAGACGCCCCAGCAGCAGTGGCAGATAGCCATCGGCCAATGCAATCAGGGGAATGCTCGCGGTGAACAGGACACCGGCCAGTACCATGGCCCAGCGCCGCCCGATCAGATCGGCCAGTGCGCCAGCGAACAGCGACGACAGCACGGAGCCGAGCAGTACTGCTGCGACGATGAAGCTGAGCTGCTGGGCACTCAGGTGCCACGCCACCGAGGCGGTCGCCTCCAGATAGGGCAGTGCACCGGCAATGATGCCCACATCGATCCCGTACAGCAGCCCGCCCATCCCGGCGATGAATAGTAGATAGCGCATGGCGCGCCCGGTGGCGCGGGCTTCTGCGCCGGAGTCGGGCTTCAGGTTGGCGGACGATTGTGCTGCAGGCTCGGTGACGGACATCGGGGCTCCGGTTTCAGGTGGTGATTGTTTCGTTTAAGTGATGCAGATTGGTTTCAGATGCAGATTGAGATTGAGATTGAGTTGCGGGTTCAGTGGGCGCCGAGGGGAATGGCTTCGCCCTCGACGTACACGGCGACTGGTTGTAACTCGGCGTTGAGCACTACCAGATCGGCCCAGGCGCCCGCTTGCAGGCGGCCACGCTCGGTTTCGCCCAGATAGTCGGCCGGGTAGAGCGATAGACGGTGCGAGGCATCGGCCAGTTCCAGACCGAGGCCGACAAAATTGCGCAGTGCCTGATCCATGGTCAGTACCGAACCGGCCAGCGAGCCGGTGGCCAGCCGCACGCAGCCCATACACTTATAGACGCGCTGGCTACCCAGACCATATTCGCCATCGGGCATGCCGGTGGCGGCGGTGGCATCGGTCACGCCGTACAGGCGCGGTATGGCGCGCAGTGCGGCGCGGATCGCGCCTTCGTGTACGTGCTGCAGATCGGGAATGATTTCGGCATATTCGGCATGCGCCAGCGCTGCGCCGACGATGCCGGGCTGGCGATGCTGCAAGGCCGTCATGCCATTGAACAGGTGCGTGAAGCCGGCCGCACCAGCTTGCAGTGCAGCGACGCCATCGTCATAACTGCCGTTGCTATGGCCGAGCTGGACGCGGATGCCCAGATCGCGCAACTGCGGAATCAGTTGCAGGTGCTGCGCCACTTCGGTGGCCAGCGTCATGGCGCGAATCGGCGCAATGGCATGATAGCTTTGTACCAGTGCGAGACTCCCATCGACCACCGCATCGGCAGGCTGGGCACCGAGCCGGTGGATGCTCAGGAACGGCCCTTCCAGATGCACACCCAGCATGCGCGCCGCGCCGGCCGGGCGCTGAGCGATCGATGGTGCCAGACCGTTCAGGGCGCGCCGGATGGAATTGTCGGTGGCGGTCATGGTGGTGCCCAGCATGGCCGTGGTGCCGTGGCGGGCATGGGCGCGTGCTACCGTCACGCCGGCGTCGCCGCCCTGCATGATGTCGACACCGGCCGCGCCGTGCACGTGCAGATCGATGAAGCCGGGCACAATGGTCAGACCGCTTGCCGCTGCGGCGCTCTGGTCGGCTTCCAGCGCCGTGATGCGCTGGTCGAAACGGATGCTGCCATGCAGCCATCCTTGAGGGGTGAGAATTTTACCGCTTACTTTACCGGAATACACGTGCTTAGTCCGCAATCAGAAGTTCGATACCGGCGGCCAGCAAACCATCGCGATATTCGTCGCTGATGCTGGCGTCGGTGATAACAGTGTGGACCTGATCGAGCTGCACGATGCGGTGCAGGCTGACCCGGCCGAATTTGGAGGCATCCGTCAGGACGATGATTTTCTTGGCCCGTTCCACCATCTTGTGATTCAGGCTCGCTTCGGCCTCGTGGTGGGTGGTGACGCCAAATTGCAGGTCGAAGCCATCCACGCCGAGGAACAGTTTATCGAAGCTGTAGGCCTGCAGACAGGCTTCGGCCTGACTGCCCTGTACCGATAGCGACTGCTTGCGCAGCAGGCCACCCGTCAGAATCAGATCGACACCGGGCGCTTGCGCCAGTTCCCACGCAATGTTCAGGCCATTGGTAAGCACGGTGACGTTTTCCGCGTCGTGCAGATGGCGCGCCAGCGAAATGGTAGTGGTACCGGAATCGATGATGATGTTATCGCCGGGTTGCACCAGCCCCGCCGCGCAGGCGCCGATGCGCTCTTTCTGCGCATGGTTGAGCGCATCCTTTTGCGGGATGGTCTGTTCCGGTGGTGGCGTGCGGCTCAGGCGCGCACCACCATGGCTGCGGCGCGCCAGACCCTGTGATTCGAGGGCAGTGAGATCGCTGCGGATGGTGACCGCAGAGACGCCCATTTGCTCCACCAGTTGCGTCACCTGTACCGAGCCGTGCTCGGTCAGGGCTTGCAGAATGGCGGCGCGGCGTTGGCTGGTATGTCGCATGATAGAACGTCCGGTGGGCAAAAAAACGTCGAGCTTAACAGATTGCGCGGTTATGGTTGCAGGCGCGTGCATAGGGCGCCAGTGCCAGTGCGATGTGGTGTTCCAGCAGGGCATTGAAGCTGGCCGCCAGCTGGCCATCGCGGACTGCGTCGTACTGCTGCGGCAGGAACTGGCCGAGTAGCGCCAGTGGGATGGTGAGACCGTCCAGATTGGCCTGCAACTGCGCCACCGCCGCCTGCACGCTGGCCTCGCCCCAGTAGTAGCGGCAGCGGTCACTGAGGCCGTAACGGCGCAGCAGACGTTGGGCGCGGGCGCTGCCCGGATAGTGTTTCAGCCACTGGGCAGGGCGCGCCAGCATGGCGTCATCGAGCACCTGCATCAGTTGCGAACGCTGCTCGGCCGGCAGCAACTCGTCTTCGATGGCGCACAGTGCCTGCAGCGCCGCGCGCAGGGCGAAGGTGGCGGCGGGGCCGACCTTGAGAATGGCGAAATGGTCGCGCACCATACTGTGCAAGGCGCTCTCGCGCTGATAGTCGGTCGAGTGGGCCTCGAACACCAGTCCCGGCTGACCGGCAATAAAGTTCGACAGGCGGTGCGCATCGCTGCTGTTGTAGTGCTGGATCTGGCTATGATCGAAGTCCACGCCCGGTTGCACCACCATGGCAATCACGCGGCGCCATGCGCTATGCAGTTCGCTGGCATAGAAGGCCTGACGGTGCACGTCCAGTGTGCGCGCTGCGGCGCTCGGTGCGGTGACGGCACCGGCTTGCGCCAGATTGGCTTCGCCGCCCGGAATCGGCACTTCGGTTCCGATCACATACACCGGTGCAGGCATACCAGCGGCAGCAGCAGCCGCTTCGGCGATGGCACACAGCTGGGCCGAGCGGGCGGCAATCAGTTCGTCGCTGAGAATGGCCGGATCGTCGGCGCAGCGCATGCTGCAGTCAAGGTGGATCTTGTGGAAGCCAGCGGCGGCGTAGGCGGCGATCAGGGTGGCTGCATGGTCCATGGCCGTGGCAGCGTCCAGTTGTTGCCAGGCGTTCGGGCCCAGATGGTCGCCGCCCAGTACCAGTCGTCCCAGTGGAAAGTTTTGCTGTAGCGCTAGTTGCTGGACATAGTCGCGGAAGGCGGGCGGCGTCATGCCGGTGTAGCCGCCGAACTGGTCGACCTGATTCGAGGTCGCTTCAACCAGCAGGATGGTGTCATGTTGCAGCGCTACCTGCATGGCGGCGCGCAGTACCGACGGGTGGCTGCAGCAGACGCTGTAAATTCCGACTGCTTCGCCACGGCGATGCGCGGCGATGATGTGCTGGACTGGGGACAATGGTTGGTTCATGGCGAGTGAGGGCTTGATTAGGGATAGAGCTGGCGTGCCAGCAGGGCAGCGCCGCGGGCACCACCGGCATCACCGTGAGCCGGCGGCAGAATGGGCGGCACACGTACGCCGTTAAACAGGTGACGCCTGATGGCAGCGGGCAATTGCTGGTACAGGTGCTGCATCTGTGACAGACCGCCACCGAGCACGATGGCGTGCGGGTCGAGCGTGATCACCAGTGTCGCCAGCGCATGGGCCAGCAGATCGAGGTGCAGTGCCAGGGTTTGCTGTGCCAGTGCAGTACCGGCTGCTGCCTGCGCGACGATGGCCATCGGTGCAGCACCATCACCGCCGAGATGACGGTGCAACTGGCTCATGCCGGGGCCGGAAACATAGCGCTCCAGACAGCCGCTGCGACCGCAGGCACAGGGAATTACCGGCAGCTGGTATTGCTGCAGCAGGGCAGCTGGCAGTGGCCAGTGTCCCCATTCACCGGCGATGCCGTTGGCGCCGCGCAGCAGGCGGCCGTTGAAGCAATAGCCACCGCCCGCACCGGTGCCGAGGATGGCGCCGAACATACTCGGAAGTGCATCGGCCGCACCACCGTCGGCTTCCGACAGCGCGAAGCACTGGCAGTCGTTGCCGATTACCAGCGGGCGCTGCAAGGCCTCCTGCAGGGCGGCTGCTACCACGCGACCATTCAGGGCCGGCACGTTGGAGCTGAGCTGCCGGCCAGTGCTGGTGTCGACGATGCCGGGCAAGCCGATGCCGACCGCAGCGCACATATCCAGAGCGATATCGGCGCGCTTCACCAGTTGCCCCATCGCTTGCACGAATTCGGCGAAGTCGGTTCCCGGAGTAGGGATGCGTTCGCGGTGTACTTCGTGCAGGCCATGTGCGTCATCGCGAAACGCCACCAGTTCGATCTTGGTGCCGCCGATATCGATGCCGTGGTAGCCGCGCATATTAGAAGGCATCATGGCGGTAGATGGTAACGCCCTGTACCACGCGGTTGACGGTGCCACTGGCAAACGGATTATCCGGACGCAGTTGCAGCAGTGCCGACTGGTGCAGCGCATATTGCTGTGCCATCAGCAGCCACAGGGGCGCCAGCCATGCATCAGCCCAGGTCGGCGCATCGATACCGAAGTCGCCGCCGGTGCCGATAGTCAGGCAGCGTGCCGCCACCTGATCGCGCTGCAGTTCGGACAGCAGGTCATGCTCGTACTGGCGCGCCAGCGGATCGGCGCTGCGGAACATCAGCACCAGCGTTTCGCTATTCAGCATCGCTTTCGGGCCGTGCCGGAAGCCCAGTGCACTGTTGGCCACGGCCAGTACCTCGCCAGCGGTCAGTTCGAGAATTTTCAGCGCCGCTTCCTTGGCCAGCGATTCCAGTGGACCGCTGCCCAGATACACCACCCGCCTGACGCGCTGCGCCGCCAGTTCGGCCGCCGGCGCCGACCATGCGCTCAGGGCGCGCTCGCCCAGTTGTGCCAGCGTTTCCAGTTGCGGCGTCTGGAAGTCCGGATCGAGCACCGACAGGGCCGCCAGCAGCATGCAGGTAAAACTGCTGGTCATGGCGAAGGCGCGGTCGCAACTACCCGCCGGCATCAGCAGGTTATAGGTGGACGGATCGTTCTCGCCCTGACGGGCCAGTGCACCCTCGGCATTGCAGGTGATGTTCAGGAAGCGAGCGTGCGGCACCATGTCGCGCACCAGTTGCACGGCAGCGGTACTTTCCGGGCTGTTGCCACTACGCGCAAACGACACCACCAGCGTCGGGCGCTCGCGCCGCAGATACAGGGCCGGGTGGGTCAGCAGGCTAGTGGTCGCAATCGCGCGCACCTGACATGGCCAGGCAGCGTTGATTTCGTCGGCGATGATTTCACCGGCAAACGCGGAGCTACCGGCACCGGTCAGGATGATGCGGGCTTCAGGGGTGCTCAGTACATCGCCCAGAAAATCGGCCAGTGCGGCGCGCTGGCGATCAAGTTGCTGGGCAAGGATGCGCCAGAGGGCTGGCTGCTGGGCGATTTCTTCGGCGGTATCAAGGCCACCGAGGTCGCGCCAGGCTTCGGGAGTACGCTGGAATAAATTGGTCATCGAAAGATTTTCCTGGTTGGGTAAGCGAAAGCATAAAGTTTAATTTTCGATTTGTCAAAGTCGAAAGTAAAACGAAAGTAACGATGGGATGTTGTTTTCCATTAATGTGGTCATTTTGCTACATAATCGAAAGTTGACAAGTGCTCATTGATACGAATCGAAAGATTATTGTGGAATTTCGAGAGTTTATTTTTCCTTTTGATTGACCTGATTTATTTTTATTCCTAAAGTGGAAGCATCGCAAGACTGTACTTTCGAAACTATTAAGAGATGAAACCCATGCTTTTTTCCGTTGCGCCGCACCGAGTTCCGCACGCCGCGTCTTATGCTGCACTGTTACTATCGCTGACTGCCAGCGCACCATTACTGGCAGCACCGATCGGCAACCTGCGCTCTATGCAGGTCGAGGCCGGTAACGCGGGCGATGCTGCGCGCAGCGCACCAGCACAGTGGCGCTTGCAGACCGATACCGGTGCCACCATCGCCGTCAGCCTGCCACGTGCCGATGTACTGCATATCTGGGCCGGCCCGAAGAAAACCGGACTGACGGGCGCCGGTGATCAGGCCGCGCCCATCGTCGTCGCGCAAGCTGCCGCACAGGTCGAGTACAGCGTCAGCGAACAGACCGATCATATTCTGATCCGCACGGCAGCTCTAAGTTTGCGCATCGACCGCAAACCGCTGCGTTTCACGCTGTTCCGCGCCGGTGACGTGCAGCCGCTCTGGCGCGAAGTGCAGCCACTGGAACTGGGCGAGAAACAGAGCGTGCAGACCCTGACCAGTGACAAGGCCGAGCGCTTCTTCGGCGGCGGCCAGCAGAACGGTCGCTACGAATTCAAGGGTAAGCAATTACAGGTATCCTACTCCGGCGGCTGGGAGGAGGGCGATCGTCCCAGCCCTGCGCCGTTCTTAATGAGTTCGCGCGGCTGGGGCATGCTGCGCAACACCTGGTCCGACGGTAGCTATGATTTGCGTCAGAACGAGCAGATCACGCTGGCCCATGATGAAGCGCGTTTCGATGCCTATTACTTTGTCGGTAAAAACGTGCGCGACGTGCTAGCGCGTTACACCGAATTGACTGGCCGGGCGCGCATGCTGCCCCGCTGGGCGCTGGAATACGGCGACGCCGATTGCTACAACGATGGCGATAACGT
>JAIELO010000267.1 GCA_019752915.1 Burkholderiaceae bacterium | reverse complement strand
CGTCAGCGGCGCGGCGGCGTTCCAGACGGCGCGCAGTTCGTTGAGCGTCAGTGCGCCCGGGTTCAGGGTCAGTGCAATTACAGTGTTGGTCATATCGGTATCCGGAATGTGTGAGCTAAATAGGCTGGCTTGATGGTGAGACTCAAGGCAGCATCGGCAGGTTCAGGCCATTGCGCTTGGCGCAGGCGATCGCGCTGTCGTAACCGGCATCGGCATGGCGCATCACGCCACTACCGCTGTCGTTGACCAGCACGCGCGCCAGACGTTTCGCGGCCGCGTCGGTGCCGTCGGCAACGATCACCACACCGGAGTGCTGCGAGTACCCCATGCCCACCCCGCCACCGTGGTGCAGCGACACCCAGGTCGCGCCACCGGCGGTATTGAGTAATGCGTTCAGCAGCGGCCAGTCCGACACGGCGTCCGTGCCGTCCTTCATGCTTTCCGTTTCACGGTTAGGGCTGGCCACCGAACCGGTATCGAGGTGATCGCGACCAATCACTACCGGCGCTTTCAGTTCGCCATTGCGTACCATTTCATTAAAGGCCAGACCAGCGATATGGCGTTCGCCCAGACCCAGCCAGCAGATCCGCGCTGGCAGACCCTGGAAGGCGATGCGCTCGCGCGCCATGTCCAGCCAGCGGTGTACCTGCGCATGGTGCGGGAACAGTTCCTTGATTTTGGCGTCAGTCTTGTAGATGTCTTCCGGATCGCCGGACAGAGCCACCCAGCGGAACGGTCCACGACCTTCGCAGAACTGCGGGCGGATATAGGCGGGCACGAAGCCGGGGAAATCGAAGGCGTTCTGCACCCCGTGATCGAAGGCCACCTGACGGATATTGTTACCGTAATCGACCACCTTGGCGCCCAGCGTCTGGAAGTCCAGCATGGCCTGCACGTGTACGGCGCAGGACGCGGCGGCGGCGGCTTTCAGTGCGGCGTGACGGCTATCGTCCTGCTGCGCGGCCTTCCACTGCTCCACCGTCCAGCCCTGCGGCAGATAGCCGTTGATCAGGTCATGCGCAGAAGTCTGGTCGGTCACCACGTCCGGCACCAGTCCCTGCGCGCGGGCGCGACGCACCAGCTCCGGCAACACATCCGCTGCGTTGCCCAGCAGACCGATGGAAATCGCATCGCCATTGGCTTTGTGCTGGGCTACCAGTGCCAGCGCTTCATCGATGTCGGCTGCCTGTTTGTCCAGATAGCGGGTGCGCAGACGGAAGTCGATGCTGCTCTGCTGGCATTCGATATTCAGCGATACGGCACCGGCCATGGTCGCTGCCAGTGGCTGGGCGCCGCCCATGCCACCCAGGCCGGCGGTGAGTACCCAGCGCCCTTTCAGATCGCCGCCAAAGTGCTGGCGGCCTGCTTCGGCGAAGGTTTCGAAAGTGCCCTGCACAATGCCCTGCGTACCGATGTAGATCCAGCTACCGGCCGTCATCTGGCCGTACATGAACAGGCCTTTGCGATCGAGTTCGTTGAAGTGTTCCCAGTTGGCCCATTTCGGTACCAGATTCGAATTGGCGATCAGCACGCGTGGCGCATCGCTGTGGGTCTGGAACACGCCGACCGGTTTGCCGGACTGGATCAGCAAGGTCTGGTCATCTTCGAGTTCGCGCAGGGAAGCGAGAATCTGGTCGTAGCAGGCCCAGTTGCGGGCCGCGCGGCCGATGCCGCCATACACCACCAGATGCTTGGGATTTTCCGCCACTTCGGCATCCAGATTATTCTGGATCATGCGGTAGGCCGCTTCGGCGCCCCAGTTTTTGCAGGTGAGCTCGGGGCCGCGCGGGGCGCGGATTTCACGGCTGGCGTCGAAACGGGGATCGTTGTCTAAGTGGCTGGTCATGGTGGCTCCTGAGCGGGTGTGAAGGAGGCGGCAACGCGCCCTATCAGAACCCGACAGGCGTGCGTGTACCGCGCTTTTTCACAGCATAAGTTGTATATACAACCAAGTCAACCGAAACCTGATGCCACGCTGTAAAGCGATCCGGCTGCAGGGAGCGCGAAATTACGTGGTTTTCTAAACTGCGCTATTCCGTACTATTTCGCGCTCAAACACACTATTCTTCACTAAACTTTCCGCATGAAAATACTCTTCACCGGACAATTAGCGCGATATAGCAGGATCCAGTACGGAATAGCGAGAAATAGCGCGTTTTAGTAAATCGCAAAAAAAACCTCCCTACCCGCTAGCGCTTGAACACGCGCTTGCCACCCACCCAGGTTTGCAGCACCTGGGTTTTGCCGATCTGCTCGGGCGGCACCTTGAACAGGTCACGGTCGATCAGAATGAAATCCGCCCATTTGCCCGGCTCCAGCGAGCCCAGCACGTTTTCCTGATGGGCGGCATACGCCGCATCGAGCGTGAAGCAGCGCAGTGCCTCAGTCAGCGTCATGGCCTGATTCTTGTACCAGCCACCAGCCGGCTGGCCGGCATTGTTCTGGCGCGTGACGGCGGCATGCAAGCCCTCGAAAGGATTGGGCGACTCGACCGGAAAATCCGAGCCACAGGCAATCCGCAAACCCTGATCGAGGAAAGTGCGCCAAGCATAGGCGCCCTTGATGCGTTCATGGCCAACGCGCTGTTCGGCCATGTTCTGATCGGACGTCGCATGGGTCGGCTGCATGGAAGGAATCACCCCCAGCGTTTTAAAGCGCGACATATCTTCCGGCGCCACCACCTGCGCATGCTCGATGCGATGGCGCAGCCCGACGTTCTGGTATTGCGGGATCAACTGGGCATAGGCGTCGAGGATCTGGCGATTCCCGGCATCGCCGATGGCATGCACATTGACCTGATAGCCGGCCTTCATGGCCTTGCTCATCTTGGCCAGAATTTCAGCGGGCGGATAGAACAGCAGGCCGCGACTGGAAGGCAGATCGGAATACGGTGCCAGCAGCGCCGCACCGCGGCTACCGAGCGCGCCGTCCGAATACAGCTTCACGGCCGCCAGCGCATACACATCATTGGCATAGGATGGCAGCGGGCCATCCTTGGACAGTTCGTCGAAATCCGCACCGGTATCACCGATCATGGCGTAGACACGGGTAGTGAGCTTGCCGTGATCGGCATAATCGCGGTACAGATCATCCTGCGCCACCTTCACACCCGCATCATGGACGCTGGTCAGACCGACCCGGCTCAGGGCAGCGAGCGCGTTATCGAGCATGCCGCGTGCTTCTGCCGGCGTGGCCAGCGGCACCACTTTTTCCACCAGTTCCATGGCCGCATCGACCAGCACACCGCTTGGCCGACCGCTGGCATCGCGCTCGATTTTGCCGCCCTTCGGATCCGGCGTATCGCGGCCGATACCGGCCATTTCCAGCGCCTTGGTATTCACCCAGATCGCGTGACCATCCACCCGGTGTAGCAGCACCGGACGGTCGTTCACCTGCGCGTCGAGTTCCGCCGCCGTGGGGAAACGTCCCAGTTTCCAGTTTTCCTGATTCCAGCCATGCCCGATCACCCATGCGCGGCGCGGGTGGGCGCGCGCAAAGTCGGCCACCGAGCGCACCGCACCGCCCACCGAGGTGGCACTGAATAACTCCACACCGGAAGCAATTTCACCGAGTTCGAACACATGGCCGTGGGCGTCGATCAGCCCGGGCAACAGCGTTTTTCCCTGCGCGTCGATATGTTCGGCCTTGGGCAGACGCGCCGCAGTATCCCGCTCGCTGCCCACCGCGACGATTTTTCCCAGATCATCGAAACCGAGCGACGTAAAGCGCAACAGCGTGCCGTCGGCCGTCAGCGTATAGCCGTTGGCACGGTCGATAATGGTGTCGGCCTGCGCCAGCGGCGCCAGCGTCGCTAAAGCTGATAAAGCCAGCGCGGTGACAGTGAGCGACGTAAAAGGTAAATTATCAGCGGCCGCAGGTGCGGGCGGAAAAAAGCGAGTGCGCATCGAAACTCCCCATTCAGGAACCCAGAATCAGAGTGTAGCGAAGTTTAGGCCGGGGTCAATCAAACTCTGGTTACAATGTCGGATTCGCCGCTCTCCCACCACACCCGTGTCCAGCCGATTACTCTATATCCGCCTACTCCAGCAGTTCCGCCCCTATCTGTGGATAGGCGTCGTGACCCTGCTCGCCGTTGCGCTGGCCGCTGCCGCCGATGTGCTGCTGATCCGCCAGTTGCAGAACGTAGTCGATGCGCTAGCCCCGAGCCACAGCCTGACGGCCGCCCGTCCTGCCGGCGGTCTGCTAGCCGACCTGCAGACGTGGCTGGGCCGCATGCTGCCGCAAAATCCTGCCAACGCCGCCCTGTGGTCGATTCCGGCCGTGATTCTGGCACTGGCCCTGATGCGCATGATGGCCAGTTTTGCCTCCGAATATGGCGCTGCCTGGCTCAGTAGCCGGGTACAGGCCAACCTGCGCGAAGTGATGTTCGCCCGCATCATGCGTCTGCCGAACGGCTACTTTGATCAGTCGTCCACCGGCACCACCCTGTCGCGCGTCGCCTTCGATGCCGCGCAGGTGGCGCAAGCCGTGATTACTGTAGTGAACGTGGCGATGCGCGACAGCGTGGCCACCATCGGCTACCTGACCACCCTGTTCCTGATCGACTGGCAACTGGCGCTATTCTGTCTCGGCCTGCTGCCGCTGGTGGCCGCCATCGTCACCTTCGCCGGCCGGCGCATGCGCCACCTGAGCAAAAGCGCGCAAGCGGCCATGGGCGAACTGACCAATGTGCTTGACGAAAGCATTAGCGGTCAGCGCGTGGTCAAAATCTTCGGCGGCCAGCACTATGAACAGCAGCGCTTCGACAGCGTGGTGAAACTGAATCGCCAGCTGGCCGTCAAGCACGCCGCTACTTCCGCCCTCAATTCCGGCATCATCATGCTGCTGATCGGGATTACCCTGTCCTCGGTGATCTATTTCGCACTGCTGCGCGCGCAAGCGGGCGCACTCTCGCCCGGCGCCTTTGTGGCCTTCATGTCCTCGCTGATGGCGATGCAGTCGCCGATCAAGAACCTCACCAAGATCAACGAGCCGATGCAGCGCGGTATGGCCGCCGCCGAATCCGTGTTCGGTCTGATCGACACGGAAGCAGAAACCGATACCGGTACACGCACGCTGGAAAACGCCGCCGGCCATTTGCAACTGCAGAACGTCAGCTTCCGCTACAGCAGCGATGCCGATAGCAAGCCGGCGCTCGATGGCATCTCGCTCGATATCGCCGCTGGCGAAACGGTGGCACTGGTGGGCAGTTCCGGCAGTGGCAAAACCACGCTGGCCAGCCTGCTGCCACGCTTCTATGATGTCAGTGGCGGCAGCATCCGCCTCGATGGCGTCGATCTGCGCGATTACCGTATGACGGCGCTGCGCAGCCAGATCGCTTTAGTCAGTCAGGATGTGGTGCTGTTCAACGACACACTGGCCGCCAACATCGCCTACGGTGATCCGGCGCCGTCCGCGCAACGCATCGAGGCGGCAGCGCGCGCCGCGCATGCCCATGAATTCATCGAGCGCCAGCCGCAGGGCTATCTAACCCCGGTGGGCGAAAATGGTCTGCGCCTGTCCGGTGGCCAGCGTCAGCGGCTGGCGATTGCCCGTGCGCTGTACAAGAATGCGCCGATTCTGATTCTCGACGAGGCCACCAGCGCGCTTGACACAGAATCCGAACGGCTGGTGCAGGCCGCGCTGGAAACGCTGATGCAGGGCCGCACCACGGTGGTGATTGCGCACCGTCTGTCGACCATCGAAAACGCCGACCGGATTGTGGTGCTGGAAGGCGGCCGCATCGCCGAAGTGGGTAGCCATCCGGAGCTGCTGGCGCACAACGGCATCTACGCGCGCCTTTACCAGACCCAGAAAAGCGTTCAGCTGGCGTCGTGAAAAATCAACCCGAGGGTGTGACGCAGGCCGCGGCGTAACCGGCTCACACCATGGCGCATCTGCACCCGGTACACGCCCCGTGTACCCTGCGCGGGGCGCACGTCGACCGGGAAGATCACCAGATCGCCCTGCCGCCATGGCAGCACTTCGACGCGCGACTGCTGGCGCGGACGCTGCTCGGTGAGCACCAGTTCCCCACCATCGAAATCGCGTCCCGGCTCGCTCAGTAGAATCGCGGCCTGTAGCGGGAACACCTGTTCGCCATACAGATCCTGATGCAGGCAGTTGTAATCGCCCGCCACATACTGCAGCAGCAAGGGCGTGGGACGCTGCTGGCCTGCGGCGTGGCAGCGCGCCAGAAATTCCGTATGCTCGGCCGGAAACCGGCTGTCGATTCCCAGCAGTTCGTGCCAGCGATTGGCAATCTGCGCCAGCGGCCCGTATAAGGCCTGCCGCAAAGCCACCACCATCGACGGCAGCGGGTAACGGAAATACTGGTATTCGCCACTGCCAAAGCCATGCTGCGCCATCACTATCCGGCTGCGGAACAGCTCCGGCTGGGCATACTGGGCCGCCATGGCGCGGCACTCCTCGGCCGTCAGCATGCCCGGTACCGTGGCATAGCCTTGCGCCAGCAATTCGTCGCCGATTGCCTGCCAGTCCAGCCCCGCCACATGCACGGCGATGCCGGCCGCAGCGCCTACCGCGCGGCGCGCCTGATTCTGGGCCGGTGCGGCATCGGCCGCCACACTCAGAGGCGCCACCGAGCGCGCGGCACGCGCTGGCGCGCCGGACGCAAAATCGAGTTCGCCATTCAATTCGCCATGCTTCACTGCTCTGCCTCCCGTTCCAGTAACGCCGCCTTGCGATCCACGCCCCAGCGGTAGCCGGACAGACTGCCATCCTGACGCACCACCCGGTGGCACGGGATCGCCACGGCCAGCGCATTCGCGGCGCAAGCACTGGCCACCGCCCGCGCACCACGCGGCAGCCCGACGCGCTGCGCCAGTTGCGCATAACTGACGGTCTGCCCGGCCGGAATTTCGCGCAGCACCTGCCAGACCCGTTGCTGGAACGCCGTGCCCTGCACGTCCAGTGGCAGATCCAGTCCTTGCGCCGGCTGCTCCACCAGCCCGATCACACGCGCCACCACCTGCTCGTATTCCGCCTCGGCGCCCAGTAGTTCGGCAGCGGGAAAACGGTCTTGTAGATCGCGCAACAGAAACGCCGGATCATCGTCAATCAGAATCGCGCAGATGCCCTGCGCCGTGCTGGCCACCAGTATCGCGCCCAGCGAGCACTGGGCAATGGCAAAGCGGATTTGCGCCCCGCGTCCACCAGCACGGTAGGCGCCCGGCGTCATGCCCAGCACGGCCTGCGCCTGCGCATAAAAGCGTCCGCTGGAGTTGTAGCCGGCCACATACAGTGCCTCCGTCACACTGTCCGCAACCGCAGCGCCAGCTCCCAGCAGCGCATGCTGCACGCGCCGGGCGCGCACGGCGCTGGCATAGGCTCTGGGGGTAATCCCCGTCACGGCCTTGAAGATGCGGTGAAAGTGAAAGCGCGATAACCCCACGGAAGCGGCCAGTGCATCCAGATCGGGGGCGCTATCGGCCTGATCGATCAGCCGGCACGCCTCGGCTACCAGCGCAGCCTGCCGTTCGGCCAGCGCGGGCTGGTCCGGTTTACAGCGCAGGCAGGGCCGGAAACCGGCCTGCTCGGCCTCGGCCCGGCTCTCGTGAAACGCCACGTTGCGCCGCAGTGCCGGCCGTGCGCCGCACGAAGGCCGGCAGTACACCCCGGTGCTGCGCACCGAATACCAGAACACCTCGTCGGCCAGCGCGTCGCGCTGCTGCACGGCGGCCCAGCGCTGCGCTGCGCTCTGATAGGCGCTGGCAGCGCTCTCGCCGCTTGCTACATCAAGATTGACTGCATCACGATAGACGGCATCAGGGCCGCTGGCGGCACGACTGTCTGCGCCGCGGCTGGTCACTGGCTTGCTGTTAGCTATCTTGTCCATGAAGGACTCCCGGTCGGATCAACGAAGTCACCAGCGTAGCTGGCGCCGCGCTGCGCCGCACTCCGGCGCTTGCTTTTGAATTGTACGCCGGCGTGATTGCGGCGCGCAAAGTTGCTCGACACTGGCAAAGTTTGGCAAAACTCCTCAACTTGCCAAAAACTCGTAAAGATGCTCGACTGGCAAGCTTGCGGTGCTAGAATAAAGTGCAGGCGCCGCACCGGTGCGCCCCTCGGAGAAGCCGTTTGGACGACGTAGTACAGCCAGAAAACACCCCGATCTTCCAGCGTATCAAAGACTATCTGATCGCACAGATTGCCAACGGCACGTGGAAGGAAGGCGACGTGATCCCGTCCGAACAGGCGCTGGTGAAACAGTTCGGCGTCTCGCGCATGACCGTCAACCGCGCCGTGCGCGAGCTGACGGCCGAGCAGTTGCTGACCCGCCGGCAAGGCTCCGGCACCTATGTCGCCGCGCAGAAGGTCCAGGCCACGCTGCTGGAAATCCGCTCCATCGCCGACGAAATCCGCGCCCGTGGCCACGCCCACCGCAGCAGCCTGCAGCAGCTGGAACGCGTCAAAGCCAGCGAACTGCTGGCGCGCCAGTTCGATCTGCCGGTCGGCCACCTGCTGTTCCACTCGGTGATTGTGCACTTTGAAAACGCCATCCCGATCCAGGTCGAAGACCGCTGGGCCAATCCGCTGCTGGCACCCGACTATATGGAGCAGGATTACGCCAGCATCACGCCAAATGAATACCTGATGCGCGCGGCACCGCTGCAGGATGCCAGCTACAGCATCGAAGCACTGGCCGCACCGCGCGACATTGCCGACATGCTGGCGATCGACACCCGTCAGCCCTGTCTGGTGCTGCGCCGTCAGACCCGCTCGAATGGTCAGGTGGCTTCGCTGGCGACCATGTGGCATCCGGGCCAGCGCTACCAGTTTGCCGGCCGCGTCGGCGCCTAGTCCGGCAGCCCAGCCGGGGCCCGATCCGGCGCGCCGGCAGGGGCTGACGGCAAATAGTTTGCCCCCCTGCGACAATTTGCCGCACATTTTTTAAAAATGGGTTATTATTTCCGCCATTCCCGCCTGCCGATCTTGTTGCCACCCCCTCTAGCACATTGAATTCGCGCATCTGGCCCTCATCTGCTGCCTTACCCGGCGCCTCTGAGGTCCATGCAGACAACATGGCATAATTCCCAGGCGTTATTTATCCTACAGAACCTCGATTGAGGAATATATGAGCGAAAATATCAAACACATCACCGATGCATCCTTCGAAGCCGACGTGCTCAAGTCCGACCGTCCTGTGCTGGTCGACTTCTGGGCCGAATGGTGCGGTCCTTGCAAGAGCATTGCCCCGATCCTGGAAGAAGTTGCCAAGGAATACGACGGCAAGCTGCAGATCGCCAAACTGGACGTGGATGCCAATCAGGCCGTCCCTGCCAAATTCGGTATCCGTGGCATTCCGACCCTGATTCTGTTCAAAAACGGTGTCGTGGCCGCACAAAAAGTTGGCGCAATGGCAAAAGGTCAACTGACCTCTTTCATCGACAGCAATATCTAAGTAGAATATCAGCAGAGCCGCTGCGGCGGCCGCTCGGACGACGTTGCGCTCGCAACGTCGCCGCTTACAGAACACCACAACACCACGTCGTTCCCTCCCCTACCTTTACTTTCCCGTCACGGGACACTCAACACATATGCATTTATCTGAATTAAAGGCCTTACACGTCTCGGCACTGCTCGAGATGGCCATCGGTCTTGATATCGACAACGCCGCCCGGCTGCGTAAACAGGAGCTGATGTTCGCGATCCTGAAAAAACGCGCCAAGTCCGGCGAACAGATCTTCGGCGACGGCGCCCTCGAGGTGCTGCCCGACGGTTTCGGTTTCCTGCGCTCGCCCGACGCCAGCTACATGGCTTCGACCGACGACATCTACATTTCGCCTTCGCAAATCCGCCGCTTCAATCTGCACACCGGCGATTCCATCGAAGGTGAAGTGCGTACCCCGAAAGACGGCGAACGCTATTTCGCGCTGGTCAAGGTGGACAAAGTTAACGGCGAATCGCCGGAAGCATCGAAACACCGCATATTGTTCGAGAATCTGACGCCGCTGCACCCGAACGAGCCGCTGCGTCTGGAACGTGACATCAATGGCACGGAAAACATCACCGGTCGTATCGTCGACCTGATTTCGCCGATCGGCAAAGGCCAGCGCGGTCTGCTGGTGGCGTCGCCGAAATCCGGTAAATCCGTGATGCTGCAACACATCGCCCACGCGATTACCGCCAACCACCCGGACGTCACCCTGATCGTGCTGCTGATCGACGAACGTCCGGAAGAAGTGACGGAAATGCAACGCTCGGTACGCGGCGAAGTGGTCGCCTCGACCTTCGACGAACCAGCGACGCGTCACGTGCAAGTGGCCGAAATGGTGCTGGAAAAAGCCAAACGTCTGGTCGAAATGAAAAAAGACGTGGTGATTCTGCTCGACTCGATCACCCGTCTGGCGCGCGCCTACAACACCGTGATCCCGGCCTCCGGCAAGGTGCTGACCGGTGGTGTCGATGCCAACGCCCTGCAACGTCCGAAACGATTCTTCGGCGCGGCCCGTAACATCGAAGAAGGTGGTTCGCTGACCATCATCGCCACCGCGCTGATCGAAACCGGTTCGCGCATGGATGACGTGATCTACGAAGAATTCAAGGGTACCGGCAATATGGAGGTACACCTGGAACGCCGTCTGGCCGAGAAACGCGTGTATCCGGCCATCAACCTGAACAAATCCGGCACCCGCCGCGAAGAGTTGCTGATCAAACCAGACCAGCTGCAAAAAATCTGGATTCTGCGCAAGCTGCTGTACTCGATGGACGAGATCGAAGCGATGGAGTTCATCCTCGACAAGATGAAGGCCACCAAGAACAACGGTGAGTTCTTCGACATGATGCGGCGCGGCGGCTAATCCCCCCGACGCACCATGAACACGGGCCCGCAACACGCAAGATGTGTTGCGGGCCCGTTTTTCTTGTATAATCTGCGACCGTATTATTTTTTAATCAGGCAAGTGATCGGCAATCGGGTCAAGAAGTAGCATCGACCGACGAAGTGCTGTTTGGCTACCTACTCTACCGAGAACCATTATGAAACCAGAAATTCATCCAGATTACCGCGAAGTAGTGTTCCACGACCTGTCGTGCGACTTCAAATTCGTGACCCGTTCGACCATCCAGACCCGCGAAACCATCGAACACAATGGTCAGCAGTACCCACTGGTCAAGATCGAGGTGTCGGCTGAATCGCACCCATTCTTCACCGGCAAACACAAGATCGTCGACACCGCTGGTCGCGTCGAGAAATTCCGTCAGAAATTTGGTACCGTTGGTTCCAAAACTGCCGTCGCAGCTGGCTAATTTTTGCCGCTACGCCAGAAAAAGCAGCCTCGGGCTGCTTTTTTTGTTTGTGGGCTCGCGCCACACCCCGGTTTTCCTTCATACTCGCGTTCTATCTCACCTCGTACACTGATCGATGAAGCCTGTCCGTCTTCCTGCCGCCGCCACGCTGGCCCTGCCACGCTGGGCCCTGTTTGCCCTCGGCCTGCTCTACATCCTGCCCGGCCTGATTGGCCGCGAACCATGGAAAAATGACGACGCAGCCAGTTTCGGCATCATGTGGACCATGGCGCATGGCAGCTGGCAGGACTGGCTGTGGCCGAATATCGCCGGCCTGTCGATTCCCGACGAAGGCCCGCTGGCGTTCTGGCTCGGCGCACTCGGCATCAAACTGTTCGGCCCGCTGCTGGGCGACGTGCTGGCCGCCCGGGTGGCCACCGTCGGCATCTTCCTGCTCGGTGTGCTGTCGCTGTGGTACGCCACCTTCAATCTGGGACGCCGCCAGGATGCCCAGCCGCTGCGACTGGCCTTTGGCGGTCAGCCGGAGCCG
Source organism: Burkholderiaceae bacterium (assembly GCA_019752915.1). Classification (GTDB taxonomy): domain Bacteria; phylum Pseudomonadota; class Gammaproteobacteria; order Burkholderiales; family Burkholderiaceae_D; genus Rugamonas. Next base: position 11,742 of record JAIELO010000267.1, on the reverse strand, counting down.
AACGACTTTGGCCGCACCCTGGCCGATGCGGCCGTACTGATTTATCTGGGCTGCCTCGGCCTGCTGCTGCACAGCCATGAAACCACCTCGGAAGCGCTGCAAGTGTCGCTGGTGGCACTGCTGCTGTACCGCACCGTACGCTACGTGGAAGCGCCATCGCTGCGCAACGCCGCCCTGAGCGGTCTGGCGGTCGGCCTGCTGATCCTGACGCGCGGCTGGATCACCCCGGTATTCCTGATGCTGGCCCTGTTTGCCTGCACCCGCTGGCTCGACCAGCCCGCCATTCGCGCGGTGCGCGATCTGGCCGTCACGCTGCTCGTCGGCGCCGCCGTGGCCGCCCTGTGGCTGCTGCCGGCACAGCTGCTGGAACCGTATCAGCAGCAAACCCTGCCCGCCTGGCTGGCCTGGAATCTCAATCAGCTGGGCTGGCCCAGCGTGTTATCGATCAAATTCTTCCTGCGCGTGGGAACCTGGTTCTACTGGCCGGCCTGGCCATTTGCCGGCTGGGCCGTGTGGGCCTGGCGCCGCCAGCGCCGCGCCCTGCACATCGTCGTACCGCTGGCGTTTGTCAGCATGGGCATGTTGCTGACGCTGTTACACCCGGCGCCGGAACAGGGGCAATTGCTGGTGCTGCTGCCGCCACTGGCGATTATGGCCGCCTTTGGACTGCTGACCATGAAACGCGGCGCCATCAATGCCATCGACTGGTTCTCGGTGATGGCGCTGACGCTGTGCGCGGCCATTATCTGGATCTTCTGGTTTGCCAAACTGACGGGCTGGCCACCGAAAGCGGCCAAAAATGCCCTGAAACTGGTGCCCGGCTTCACCCCGGAACTGGGCTGGATCGCCCTGCTGGTCGCGCTGGCCGCTACGGCGGGCTGGTTCATGCTGGTGCACTGGCGTATTTCGCGCCAGCCGGCCGTGCTGTGGCGCGCCGTGGTGCTGTCCTCGGGCGGACTGATTCTGATCTGGATTTTGCTGATGACGCTATTCCTGCCGGACGTCAACTACTCGAAGAGCTATGCCGCCGTGGCGCGCCAGATTGCCGACAAAATACCGGCTGGCGGTGGCTGCATCAGCACCAATGTGGGACCGGCGCAGCGCGCCTCGTTCGCCTACTACGGTGCCCTGTCGTTCGAAGGCGTGCAGGCCCAGCGTTGCGAACTGCTGCTGTTACAGGACAGCATACGCGTGAAAGACGAGCATGAAATCGCGCCGCAATATCGCGGCCGTCAATGGCAGTTGCTGTGGGAAGGACGGCGGGCGGCGGATCGCGAAGAACGCTTCCGCCTATACCGTCGGGCTGACTAGCAAGACCTCGACATCGGCTGGCCCGCACGGGCCAGCCAGCCATTAGCGGCGTGCCAGCACCGTGCTGTTAGCGGGGGCACCGGCCATCGGCAGCAGGCCGAAATTGCTCACCGCAATGGTTTCGTTCTCATCGCGGAACTCGAACTGGGTGCCGGCGTCGCTCTGGAAGCGGTCTTTCGCTACCGGGAAGATTTCCACGCGCGCCCCTTTATCGAGTTGCACATACACGTGGCTCTGGCGCACGCTGAATTTCATGGTCTGGCCATTACTCAGGGCAAATGACTGCTTGTAATCATCCATGTCTTGCTGGTTCAACTGATAACGTGGCGTCGGTTTGATATGCACCGTGCTGTCCGCTGCAGAAGCAGCGCCGACACTGAGGGTAGCAAGCAGGGCGATCAGGATGTGTTTCATGGTGTACTCCGTAAGTTGGTGAGAATTGGCACTACCGGGAGTCACCGCTGCACTGTGTTTTCAGCGGTTGACCTAAGCAGATTAACAACAATTCGCGCCACTTTCAGGCCTGTGCGACGAGCCGCAGGGAAACGGGCACCAACGGTATTTTGGCGCGATGAAGTGCAAACGCGCCGCCGCCAGCAGGAATCGGCCAAGCACGCTCCGAGGCGGCTTGCAGCAACCGGACAAATCAGTGATAATGTTGCTCGCGTCGCCCGAGTGATGGAATTGGTAGACGTAGCGGACTCAAAATCCGCCGCCGCAAGGCGTGCCGGTTCAAGTCCGGCCTCGGGCACCACCAATACATGAAAAAAGCACTGACGCGTCAGTGCTTTTTTTATTCCCGCATGATCCCTGTCACCCTGCGGATGACAGCAGCGCCCCTCAGCGACGTCCCGGCACCATGCGCTCGAACACGCCATCCTTGTCGACCAGCCGGTGCTTGAGTGCTCCTGCGACGTGGACACACACCAGCAGCACCAGCAGCCAGACCAGCGCGCCGTGGATGTCGTAATAGCTTTCGGCCACATCATGATTCGGTGCCACCAGCCGTGGCAGGGTATAGCCGAAGAACACCAGCCCCGATTTGCTGTGCAACGCACCGGCTACCCCGGCCAGCGGCAAGGCCAGCATGCACAGATACAGTCCCACCTGCACCAACTGGGAAGCACGTAACTGCCAGGCCGGCATTTTCGACGGTAGTTGTGGCACCGGATGGCTGCGCCGCCACAGCAGCCGGCCGACCACCAGCGCCAGCACCATCAGCCCCACCGACTTATGCACGATGAAATACAGCGGGGCACCGGGCGTATGCTCGATGGCCATCATGGTCCAGCCCAGTGCCGTCATCGCGACCAGTAACAGCGCGCTCAGCCAGTGCAACACCAGCGCCATCCGGTCATAGTGCCAGCCCACGGTGGGCATGGCCTGCGGGGGGAAATGCTTCATGTCATCCTCACGATGGAATAGTTCTGCTTGAATTCTAGCGCACAGACACTATATTATTCAATATAATATCAGTCTACAAAATGAAAGATACGCCGTGCCCGACACTACTTCTCTGCCACTCGATGCCATGCACGCCGCCGCCACTCAGGCTTGCAGCCTGCTGCGGGTGCTCTCCAACCCCGACCGCTTACTCCTGATGTGCCAGCTGTCGCAGGGCGAACATGCGGTGGGCGAACTGGAAAGCCAGCTCGGCATTCACCAGCCCACCCTATCACAACAGCTCGGTGTGCTGCGCAGCAATGGTCTGGTGCATACCCGCCGCGATGGCAAAAACATCTATTACTCGGTCGCCAGTGCGGAAGCACTGGCCGTGATGCAAGTGCTGTATCAGCAATACTGCCCCCAACCTGCGAAAGCGTAAACCATGCTAATCGACCTTGACCATTTCACCCCCGGCCTGTCCCTCGCGGGCGGCCTGCTGATCGGTGCTGCTGCCAGTGTCCTGCTGTTGTTTAATGGCCGCATCGCCGGCATCAGCGGCATACTCGGCGGTCTGCTCAGCTGGCCGCGCGATGACCGCCACTGGCGGCTGGCGTTTCTGGCTGGGCTGATCGGTGCGCCGCTGCTGGCGTCCCTGTTCGGGCTGGCCACCCGCCCGGACATTCAGGCCAGCTGGGGCACGGTGCTGCTGGCCGGCTTCATCGTCGGTCTGGGTACCCGTTATGCAGGTGGCTGCACCAGCGGCCACGGCGTGTGCGGCATGTCGCGCGGCGCCGTGCGCTCGGTAGTGGCGACGCTGACCTTTATGGCGGCCGGCTTCCTCACCGTGTATGTGCAACGCCACCTGCTGGGAGCCTGAGATGCTAATCCTGATGTCACTGCTGGCCGGCCTGCTGTTCGGCCTCGGCCTGATCCTGTCCGGCATGGCCGATCCCGTCAAAGTGCAAAGCTTCCTCGACCTGGCCGGGCACTGGGATCCTTCGCTGGCGATGGTGATGCTGGGCGCCATAGGCGTCGCCGGTCTCACCTACCTGTTCGCGCGCCGGCGTAGCCGTTCGCTACTGGGGCTGCCGATGCAGTTACCGGCAAATAATGCCATCACGCTCAGGCTGGTGCTGGGCAGTGCCGCCTTCGGCATCGGCTGGGGTCTGGCCGGTTTCTGCCCCGGCCCGGCACTGGTGGCGCTGGGCGCCGGCTATCCCAAGGCCGCCGGCTTTGTGGCCGCCATGCTGGCTGGCATGGCCGTGTTTGAATGGATCGAACGGCGTAACAGTGCCCGCTCGGCGCTCAAAGGCAGCCAGAGCAGGCCCTGACACGCGCCCTGAAGATCGATTGGTGTTGCACAAAATAGTGCAAGAATAGTTTCCTTATGGGAAAATATGACATAATACGACCTGTTCTTTTGTTTAGCATAAGTTTGCACGATAGCCATGCCGCGTGACACCTCTTCAGACACCTTAGCCTATTGGGATGAACGGGTAACTGCCTGTCGCTGGCTGATTGCCAAGACCGCCGCCTGGGGTGGGCTGGCCGCCATGTTCGCCGTACTGGGACAGGGCTGGCTGGAAGATGCCCGCCCGATCTTCCCCTTTCTCCAGCAAAACTACGGGGTCTGGCAAGCAGCCTATCTGCTGGCACTGGCGCTGGTGTTCGTGCTGTGGGCCGCCGCCATGCAGCAGAAAATCACCATCCTGCACAACAGCAAAGTGGCGCGCGCGGCCCAGCAACGCATCGTCGATTTCAACGCCCGTCAGGCCCAGCGCAGGCTGGAAGCCCAGCAGCGCCGGGAACAGGCGCTGCGTGAAAAACAGGCGCTGGCCGCCAAGCCGCAACAGGAAGTGCGCAGCAATAAATTCGATTTCTAAGCGATTAGCGGCACTGTCGCGACGCCTGCCGGCACCGCGACAGCAGCCCGGCTATTCGTAGCGCAGGCAGTCCACTGGCAGCAGCCGCGAAGCGCGCCGCGCCGGATAGAAGCCGAAGAACACCCCCACCAGACTGGAAAAGCCGCAAGCCACCACCACCGCCTGCACGGTGATGAAGACATCGAACTTGCCCGTGGCAGTAATCGCTGCCGCCGCAGCACTGGCCAGCACCACGCCGAACAGCCCGCCCACCAGACAGATCACCACGGCTTCGGTCAGGAACTGCCACAGCACATCGCGCGGTTTAGCGCCGATTGCCATGCGGATGCCGATTTCGCGGGTGCGCTCGGTCACCGACACCAGCATGATGTTCATGATGCCGATGCCGCCGACGATCAGCGAGATCGCGCCGATCAGGCCCAGCAGCGCGGCCAGGCCGGCGCTGATCTTCTGCGCGGTCTCGGCGAACGAGGCCAGGTTATCGATGCGGAAATCGTCCGGCTGCTCGAACTTGATGTGGTGGCGGTCGCGCAGCGTTTCGTTGATGTCCTGGATGGCATCCTGCAGATTGCCGCCGGACTTGCCCTGCGCCACCACATAATGCACATTGCCGGGGAATGGCAGTCGTACCAGATTCGCGGCAGCCGCCGTAATCGGCACCAGCACGTAATCGGCCAGATCACCGCCATCGACCTGCTTGCCCTCGCCGTACAGCACCCCCACCACCTGGAACGAGACATTCTCGATACGGATGTATTTACCCAGCGGATCGGTTTTGTAGAAGAACTGGTCGGCGATTTTATGGCCGATCACCACCATCCGTGCAGACGCCCGCACATCGGCATCGCTGAACACATTGCCCTGATCGATTTTCCAGCCGCGCACCTTGAACATTGCGGTGGACACGCCGTGCACGGTCTTCGAGGCACTCTCGTTACCCACCGACAGATTGAAGCCGCCCTGTAGCACCGGCGCAGCACCGGCCAGCGACGGCAGGGCATTGAGCGCTGCCGCATCGGCCATGGTCAGCGCCGGTGCGGCGCCAGTACGCATGCGCTGCTGCTGGGCGCGATCGCCACCGGGCGAAACAAACAGCATGTTGGTGCCCAGTTGCTCGAGCTCCTTGGCGATGAAACGCTTCATGCTGTCGCCCACGGCCAGCAGCAACACCACCGAAGTAATCCCGATGATGATGCCCAGCATGGTCAGCAAGGTGCGCAGGCGGTTCGCCATCATCGAGCGGAACGCTTCCACCACGATCTGTAAGGGATTCATAGGCTCGCTACCGTGAGTGCTTCGTGACTGGCGGCCAGCTGACGCAGGCCTTCCGCTGCCGGGCCGTCATACAGCACCCGGCCATCCTTGAGACGCATCAGCCGCTTGGCGTAGGCGGCGATGTCCGGTTCGTGCGTCACCAGCAGAATGGTAATGCCGCGTTCCTCGTTCAGCTGCTGGAACGAGCGCATGATGTCGATGCTGGTCTGGGTATCCAGATTGCCGGTCGGTTCGTCGGCCAGTATCAGCGGCGGATCGCCCACCAGCGCACGGGCAATCGCGACGCGCTGCTGCTGGCCACCGGACAGCTGGTTGGGAGTGCGCTTCGCATACTCCTTCAATCCCACCCGCTCCAGTTCCAGCAAGGCTTTCGCATGCGCTTTGGCGCGCGACACGCCGGCATAGATCAGCGGCAGCGCTACATTCTCGGCCACGCTCATGCGCTTGATCAGATTAAAGCTCTGGAACACAAAGCCGATGGTGCGGTTGCGGATGGTGGCCAATTCGGCGCGCGACAGCGTCAGCGTATCCACCCCGTTGAGGAAGTAACTGCCACCGCTGGCCTGATCAAGACAGCCGAAAATATTCATCAGGGTCGATTTGCCGGAACCGGACTGCCCCATCACGGCAAGAAAATCGCCGCGCGGCACGGCCAGATCAATCCCGAACAGCACCTGAGTCTCGACATTTCCCGAGTGGTAGCTCTTGGTGACCTGACGGATGTCGATCAGCAGCTCGGTCACAGCTCCTCCGGTTTTTCGCCGAGCGCGCGGGTAATCACCTTGTCGCCCTGCTTCAGATCACCGCCCAGCACTTCGGTGAAGCGGAAGTTGGACAGCCCGATGCGGATATCTTTGGCCAGCGGCTGGTTGTTCGCATCCAGCACATAAATCTTGAAGGTGCGCGCCAGCTCACTCTTGCTACGGAAGGCGGCATCATCTTCCGGCAGCGGCACTTGGGCACTGGCACTGGCACTCGCTGCGGCACTGGCGCTGGCGCTGGCGCTGGCACTGGCCTTGCTCTTCTGCTTCTGCTTCTCGATTTCCTCGTCACTCAGACGGAAGCGCAAGGCCGCCGTCGGGATGCGCAGCACCTGCTGACGATTCCCTACCAGCAGCCGCACCTGTGCCGTCATGCCGGGCTTGAGCAACTCATCGGTATTATCCACGTCCAGCACCACGTTGTAGGTGACCACATTCTGCACCACATTGGCGGCCAGCCGGAACTGGCGCATGCGCGCTTCGAATTCCTTGTCCGGGTAGGCGTCGACCACGAAGCGCGCCTGCTGGCCTTCCTTGAGCGCACCCACATCGGCTTCCGAAACACTGGTATCGATCTGCATCTTGGTCAGGTCGCGGGCGATCTGGAACAGCGTCGGGGTGGTGAACGATGCTGCTACCGTCTGGCCCAGATCGACGGTGCGCTTGATGATCACACCATCGATCGGCGAGCGGATCACGCTGTTATTCAGATCTGCCTGAGCGCGTGCCAGTTGCGCCTGCGCCAGCTGTAAATTTGCCTGCGCCACTTCCACTTCGCGGCGCGACTGGTCCAGCGCCAGCGAGGACATGAAGCTTTGCGCTACCAGCGTCTGATTGCGCTGGAAGGTCGCCTGCGCCAGCCGCAGATTGGCGCGCGCCGATGCCTGCTGGGCTTCGCTCTGGGCGATCACGGCATTGAAAATGGTCGGATCGAGCTTCAGCAGCACCTGACCTTTCTTCACATGATCGTTGAAATCGGCCTTCAATTCGCTGACCGTACCGGAGACCTGCGAACCGATATTAATCAGCGCCACCGGATTGATGGTGCCGGTCGCCGTGACGGTCTGGGTAATGGTGCCGCGATCCACGGCCGCGCTACGGAAGCGTGCTGCTTCCACCACGGCAGGTTTGGAACGGTTGTACCAGACCGACCCTGCGCCGGCCACGATCAGCAGGCCAACGGCGAGCACGATCTTCTTCCTGGTCAAAAAAGCCATCGTTGCATGTATCCCTGAGCGAGATCCGTCGAAATGCGGATCAACTCAGGCAGTATTATTGAATTTTGTCGTAAATGCAATTAGGCCGGAGGGAATTCTTCAGGCGCCAGTATCGGCCGCCAGCGGTAGCAGAATACGCGCCACCAGCCCCGGCGCGCCGTCTTCGAGCTGCAGTTCGCCGCCATGCGAAAGCGCCGTGGCGCTGACGATGGCCAGCCCCAGACCATTGCCGGGCAAGTGGCGGCTCGCGTCGACCCGGTAGAAACGCTGGGTCACCTTACCCAGCTCCGTAGCCGGAATACCGGGACCGTTGTCGGCCACCACAATCGCCGCACGCCCCTGGAACACGCCCACGGCCAGCCGTATATGCGCCCCGGCGCCGGCATATTTGATGGCGTTATCGAGCAGACTGGCCACCGCGCTGGCCAGCAGATTGCGGTCACCATCGACTTCCACACTGGCTTCCAGCGCCAGCGTCAGCGTCACGCCACGGTCCTCGGCGCTGGCTTCGTACATCTCGCCCATATCGCGGGCGATCTGCAGCAGATCGAGCCGTTCGAACAGACGGGTACGCACGCCCGATTCGGCTTCGGCAATCTGCAGCAGGCGCTCGAACAGGCGGATCAGGTCATCGATATGCTCGATCGCGTCGTGCGCGGCGCCACTCAGCTGCGGCACGCTGGGTGTATGGCGTAGTGCTTCATCGAGCTTGCTGCGGATCCGCCCCAGCGGCGTGCGCAGGTCGTGGGCAATCGCATTCGAGACATGCCGGATCCCGTCCATCAGCAGTTCGATGCGGTCCAGCATGCGGTTAATGTCGCTGCCGAGCAGGGCAAATTCATCGTCACCGGCCACCGGAATGCGCGAACTGAGATCGCCGGCCTCGATCTGCGCGGCGGTGCGACGGATCGCTCCCAGCCGCCGCTCCGTCATGCGCCGGAACAGCAGCGCCCCCGCCACCGTCAACAACAGCGAGACACCGGCACCGGCCAGCACCGCATGCCAGATCACGGTGCGCACCGCTTCCTGCTCGCTCAGGTCGCGCCCGACGATCAGCATGCCGCCGCGCTTGAGCGGGCGTAGCGCCAGCCGCGCGCGGGTCGGCAGACCATCGCGCATCACCACCGAGGTCAGCATCTGCACGCCGTCGTCCTCGCGGTCGCGCGGCAAGGCTGGCCACGACGTCAGATTGCCCACTTCACCACTGCCGTCCGCTGCCACCAGTTCGAACACCTCGCGATCGCTGTCGATGCCGTCATCGAGCTGGCGCCGCACTTCCGCCTTCAGCACCTTGTGAGGGCGGCCCATGGCACGCACCAGCAGACGGTCGGCCTGAGCCTGCAGACGGTTATCATTTTCGCGCTCCAGCACGCCCACCGTGCCGCGGTAGAACACTGCCGACACCAGCGCAATCGACGCCGTCCCCAGCAGGCCGTAGCCGAGTACCAGCTTGACAGCGATCGAGGTGTGCAGCTTACTCAAGGCCGGCCGCCGGCTGCGCCGTACTGACGCCCATACGGTAGCCAACGCCACGCAGGGTATGAATCAGCATCACGGGGAAATCCTTGTCGACCTTGGCACGCAGGCGGCTGATCTGCACATCGATCACATTGGTCTGCGGGTCGAAGTGATAGTCCCACACCGATTCCAGTAGCATGGTGCGGGTCACCACCTGATTCACATTGCGCATCAGGTATTCCAGCAGGCGGTATTCGCGCGGCTGCAAGGCAATCACCTTGCTGCCCCGGGTCACCCGCAAGGTGCGCAAGTCCAGCCGCAGATCGGCCACCTGCAACTGGGCGCTATCGGCGCCCGGTCCGCTGCGCCGCTGCAGCGCCTCGATGCGTGCCAGCAGTTCGGAAAAGGCAAACGGTTTGGACAGATAGTCATCGGCACCGCCACGCAGCCCCCCCACCCGGGCATCGATGGAATTGAGGGCACTGACGATGATCACCGGCGTGCTCTTGCCCTGCGCGCGCATCTGCTCGACGATGGACAAGCCATCGCTGCAGCCGGGCAGCATGCGGTCGAGAATCACGATATCCCACTCGCTGCCCAGCGCCAGCTTCGCGCCTTCGCTACCGCTGGCGCAGGCGCTCACTGCATGGCCGGCATCGCGCAGACCTTTGCAGATATAGTTCGAGGTATCGATTTCGTCTTCAATGACAAGGCAGCGCACGCGACTCTCCGGCAATTCTGTGGGTAGACTATTCTACCGCGCCCCACCCTGTCAGGCGCTTAGGCGTTCAGCGCTTCAGCTACGCCGGGGAGCGGCCAGCTCCTCATACAGCGCCGCGTAATTGCGCGCCATGGTGTCGGCAGTAAACAGTTCCCAGTAGCGCGCTTCGGCACGCTGTCCCATCTCGGCGGCCCGCTGCGGGTGCTCCCACAGATAGCGCATGGCTGCACCGAGTGCCTGCGGATCATCGGGCGGCACCACCAGTCCGGTGTCCTGATCGATGTTGATGTAGGTCGTGCCGGTGCCGATCTCGCTCGAAATCATGGGTTTGCCATACATCGCCCCCTCCAGCAGCGAGATGCCAAAAGCTTCCGAACGCAGGTGCGACGGGAACACCATGGCGTAGCTCAGTTCGAGCAGCGCCACCTTGTCTTCCTCGTCCAGCGCGCCGACAAACAGCACGTGGCTCAACCCGAGCCGCTCGGCATGCCGTTTGAGTTCCTGCTCGATCGGTCCGGCACCGACGATCACCACCGGATAATCGAGATGGGCCATCGCATCGAGCAGAATGTGCAAGCCTTTGTAGTAGCGCAGTACCCCGACGAACAGGAAGAAGCGCTCGCCGCAGCGGGCGCGCCACTGCTGTTTGACCCGTTCCGACGGACGCGGATAGATACTCTTGTCCAGACCATAGGTGATGGTACGGGTCTTGTGTTCGAAACGTTTCAATACCGGCGACGAGGCCAGATAGTTGGGCGAGGTGGCGATAATCGCATCCACGTCATGCAGGAACTTGCGCTTCAGCGGACCATACACGCGCAGCAGATTTTTCTGCCGCACAATGTCCGAATGGTAGGTCACCAGGGTCGGCTTTTTAATCCGCGCCAGAAAATGCGCCAGATCCATGAACGGCCACGGAAAATGGTAGTGGATGACGTCAGCCTCGCGCGCCAGACGCGCCAGCTGGCGGATCGCAGCAAACGAAAAACCGGTCGAAGCAATCTCGAAATCGAGCGGCATGCGGTGCACCGTATGGCCTTCGAATTCCATTTGTTGCGGGCCCGCATCGCGGGTCAGTGTCAGGACATCATTCTGTATGCCGAGGCGACCGGTGCCGACACACAGCTGGCGGATCACCTGCTCGATGCCGCCCCAGGTGTCGGGATAATAGGTCTTGTAGAAATGGAGAACGCGCATCGCAGATTATTTCGTAAGGACTTGCTGATACACGGCGACGCTGCGGCGCGCGGCCACTTCCCAGGTCAGCTCCAGCGCACGGCGGCGCCCGGCCGCAATGCAGCGCTGACGGGTGGCGTCGTCGCGCACCAGTGTGGTCATGGCGGCACTGATTTCCGGCACCGACAGTGGATCGAATTCCAGCGCGGCGCCATGCGCCACTTCCGGCAGCGAGGAGGTGCCGGAGCAGGCCACCGGCACACCGCTGGCAAACGCTTCCAGTAAGGGCAGGCCGAAGCCCTCGTGCAGCGAAGGGAAGATAAATGCACCGGCACTGGCATACAGTTGCTGCAGCTGGGCGTCATCGGTCAGCTGGTCGAGCCAGACCACGTTTTCGCCGCGCTGCTGCGCAGCTTTGAGTTGCGCCACCAGTTCCGCGCTGCGCCAGCCCGGCGCACCGACGATCACCAGCTGGCGCGCCGAACGCAGCACCGGCGGCAAAGCCAGATAGGCTTCCAGCAAACGGCCGACATTCTTGCGTGGTTGCAGGGTGC
>JAIELO010000278.1 GCA_019752915.1 Burkholderiaceae bacterium | reverse complement strand
CATGCGATAACAATCCTGCCTGGCAGCATATCCCTCAACTTTTTTTGGCGCCAAAAAGTATCCCCATGGAATCACTTCTTCATAGGGGAACGGGCTGAGTTATATCGTTTTTTTATGCCGAGTATCACAAATTGAAAGTTTATTTATTACTGAAATGCCGCCATACTGCACAGCAACAAACGAAGATATGGAGCTAATCATGAGCACGAGCAAACTGACTTATACCGAATTCGCCACCGCTGGCTATCTGAGCAATGTGGCCGCCGCCGCACGCCAGTTGCTGGCTGCGCTGCTGGCTGTCAAGCCACGCGCTGCTGCACCGGTCGTCACGGTAATCGAGCAGCCTGTATCGCGTTCGTGGTTGCATGCGCTGGCAGAAGATTGCGAGCGCCATTCCCCTAACCTGTCGGCCGAGTTGCGCTTCATGGCGTCGCGCGGTTAAGTCCCACCACTTACGGAGAAAACTATGCTGACCATCATCGAAAACCTGCCTGCTGCCATCGCCCTGTCCGGTCTGTTACTGCGCCTCTACCTCGGCGCAGAACCAAAAACCGAAGAGTAATGCGAGCGCCGGAAACGGCCATGTAGCACCCAGAAAAAATGCCGCCAAGTTCACACTGGGCGGCATTTTCATTTTCCGGATAACAGAGCCAATAGTCGATAATCCTGTATTCAGGACGATTCAATCATACGCAAAGCGCGTCGCCATCCACGTTGAACGTGTATGAGCTTTGCGGAAATCAAGCGCTGGCATCACGCCATTCGTGATAAAACGGTCACGAAGCATAACTTCTACCGTTCACGGATGATGCGATGATGAAAGATCAGATCTGGCTTATTTTGTGCGCGCTCGGCTGTGCCGCAGCGGCGTGGGCCTTCTGGCATTATCTGAATACCCATGCCCTCAGTGTGCTGGCGCTGATTGCACTGCTTTCAGTGGTGGCGGATAACTTACGCCTGCGCCGCAAATTACGTGCGGCGCAGCGCGACGCTTGATTCGATCAAGCGCCGACTATTCTTAGCTGGTCTGATTCAGGCGCGAATGGCGCATGCCGTACAGCAGATAGGTCACGATCGCGGCACCCATCCAGATGATGAAGATGGTGTAAGTAGTCATCGACAGGCCGAACATCAGATACAGGCAGGCGCCGATACTCAGACCCGGCACGACGTACGGGCCGAACGGCACACGGAAACCAGCCTCTACCGCTTCGCCGCGCTGCGCGGTGCGACGACGCATCACCGGCACTGCCAGCGACACCACGATAAACGCCGTCAGCGTGCCCATGCTGACCATATCCCACAGGAAGGTCGCGTCCACGAAGCCCGCTACCAGCCCCACCACGATACACACGATCAGGGTATTGCGCGCCGGCGCACCGGTGCGTGGGCTGACCTTGTTAAACGAGGGCGAGATCAGGCCATCTTTGGAAATGGCGTACAGAATCCGGGTCTGTCCGTAGATCGTCACCAGCGTCACGCTAAACACGGAAATCACCGCGCCCGCCGACAGCACCAGCGCTGGCCAGGTCTTGCCCGTCACATTCTGCAGAATCACAGCCAGTCCGGCTTCCTGACCAGCAAATTTGTACGCCGGTTGCGCGCCCATCGCAGCCACCGCCACCAGCATGTAGAACAGCGTCACGATGCCCAGCGCCGCCAGAATGCCGATCGGCACATTGCGCTTTGGATTGCGCACTTCTTCACCCGCCGTCGCTACCGTGTCCAGACCGATGAAGGAGAAGAACACCGTGGCCGCCGCCGCCGTCACCCCGGCCATGCCGGTGATGTGCGCGCCATTGTCCGGGCTGAAGAAGGGATGGAAGTTGTTGATGTCAAAGCCCGAAAAGGCAATCACCACGAAGAAAATCAGAATCGCCAGTTTAATCAGCACCATGATGGCGTTGGTGGTGGCCGATTCCTTGGCACCGCGCAGCAGCAAGAAGCAGCACAGACACACCAGCAGGATAGGCGGCAGATTGATATGCCCGCCATGAATCTCGATACCCTTGGCCGTGGACACGATCATCGGCGAGCGCAAGACATCGGGGATATGCCAGCCAAACGCATTGCTGAGGAAGTTATTCAGATAATCCGACCAGCCAATCGCTGTGGCACTGGCCGCCAGCCCGTATTCGAGCAACAGACAGGCCGCCATGATAAAGGCGAGGAATTCACCCACGGTTGCGTAAGCAAACGAGTAGGACGAGCCGGAAGCCGGGATGCGGAACGACAGTTCGGCATAGCACAGCGCCGTCAGACCGGCGGTAATCGCCGCAATCAGGAACGACAGAATCACCGAGGGGCCAGCCTTGGGCACGGCTTCCACCATGGTGAAGAAAATCCCGGTACCGATGGTGGCACCCACCCCGATCATGGTGAGGGGGAATAAGCCTATCGAACGATGTAAGCTGTTGCTGTTGTTAGAAGCAGTTTCTACGTGATGACTGACCGACTTGGTACGGGTCAGTTTCTGGACCAACGTTTGGTTCACAGGCATTCCTTGTGGGAGATATATACGGGCAAAAACACGACGATTATAGGCGTTTCCAGCCTACAGCCCTAAGTTTTGTGTGTGTTAAAAAACAACTCACACCCTCCCTTAGCAAGCAGGCAACCACACGGTTACACCTGCTTACTTCTGATACAGCCCAATGTCTAGATTGGCAGCAACACAACCATTAACCTAGAGACACTTTTTACCCAGTCCCGAGGAGCCCAGCATGCCTATCCAGAAAATCCCTACCGTTTCCCGCCGTGTGACGCCGGTAATGGCTAGCGCAGCAGTGGTGTTGCTCGGTCTGGCGGCCAGCGTGGCTGCCATCCTGCTGCGCTCCTGAGTTGCCCGCGCGCTACGCGCTGCACGTTCTAGTCACGCGATTACGACGCAGCGCGTCCGCGCAGCCGCCCGACAATCCCCGTCGGGAAGTAATACACGGACAGCACCAGCAACACCCCCATCCACAACGACCAGCGATCGGCATGGATCAGCCGTGCCAGCAGCGCCAGCACCGGTTCCAGCGTGGAGCCGGCCTGCGCTGCCGCTCCCTGCGCCAGCGCACCGCTGGCCAGTTTCATCAGATCGATCAGATAGGTTTGCGCAACGATGTACAGCGCACTGCCTAACACCGCGCCATACAGCGTGCCGCGTCCGCCGATAAAGGTAATCAGCAGCACGTTGAGCATGATGGCGAACGACAACGTGGTATCCGGTCCCAGATAGCGTAACCACAGCACCAGCATGGCGCCAGCCAGCGTGGCTCCCAGCGCACCGAGCACACTGCCCAGCGTACGGTAGGCGGCCGTGTGATAACCAATCGCTTCGGCGCGGAATTCGTTTTCGCGGATCGCCTGCAGCACCCGCCCGAATGGCGAGGCGACAATTCGCAGCATCAGCAGGAAGGCCAGCAAGGCCACCACAAACAGCAGGTAGTAGGTCAGCACCTTGCCGTTGATGACTTTGCCGAAAAACGGTTCTTCCAGCAGCCGGAAGGCAGGGCTGAGAAGTTCCGGCACGGGGATGGTCAATCCATCGTCGCCGCCGGTCCACTCGGGGAACTGGCTAGTCATCACGCTCACGCAACTGGCAATCGCCAGCGTCACCATGGCATAGAAAATCGCCTGCACGCGCAGCGAGAACAGGCCAATCAGCAAGGCCAGTGCCAGCGATACCAGCATGGCAGCACCCAGCCCGATCAGCACGGAACTGAAGCTCGGGCCACGATGCAGTAGCGCCAGCCCGACCCCGTAAGCGCCCACGCCATAGAACATGGTGTGGGCGAACGAGATGATGCCGGTGTAACCGAGCAGCAGATCGTAGGACGCCGTCAGCACCACAAAGATGCAGATAGTGGCTGCTGCATTGATGGCGCGCGCACCGGGAAACAGGAACGGCGCCAGTGCCAGCAACAGCACGATCGCAACCAGCGCCCAGCTTAAGCGCCGGCTGCGTGGTAATTCGTTGGAAAGCAGTTGGAAACTCATAGTCGTTCTCGATGAAGGCGAAATGCGGACTGAATGCAGGCTCAGTGGCTACTTGGTCGATACTCAGTGCGTAATCGGATACAGGCCGCGCGGACGCCATGCCAGCACCACCAGCATGAGCCCGACCTCGGACAACAGAGCCGCCTTGGGCGCCAGAAAACCCACGTAATTACTAGCCAGCGCCACCAGCAGCGAAGCGAGGAAACAGCCGCCGACCGAGCCCATGCCACCGATGATGATGACGATCAGGATCGATACCAGACTGCTGGCGCCGATACTGGTAGTGAGTTCCTGACGATACAGGCCCCACAGCACACCGCCCATGCCGGCCAGCGCGGCACCGGCCACACTCACGCCAACGAACAGGGTGCGCACACGATAGCCAAGTGCCTGCACCATCTCGCCATTCGCTACCCCGGCGCGCACCAGCAGGCCGATACGGGTGCCGTGCAGAATCAGCATCATCGCGCCGAATACCAGCAGGCCGGCAGCGGCACACAGCACGCGGAACTTCTCGATCACGGCATCGCCCAGCACCCACGCACCGTCGAAGGCGGCGGGACGTGTCAGCCCGATCAGTTCTGCACCCCAGATGGCGGTGACCAGTTCCTGCAGCACGGTCGCCGCACCGAAGGTAATCAGGATCTGCATCAGCGCATTACCGTACACAGGACGGATGATCAGCCGTTCGTAGAGCCAGCCCAGTGCTGCCGTTACGGCGGTTGCTGTGAGCAGCGCCAGTCCCAGCGCCGCTGCATTCAGTCCAATTTCTGGTGCCTGCAGCCAGTCCTGCAGACGCAGTAGCACCAGTGTGGCGGCATACGCGCCCACGGTGATGAACGCGCCGTGACCGAAGTTCATCACGCCCATCAGACCGAACACCATGGTCAGGCCGCTGGCCATAATAAACAGCAGCATGCCCATCGCCAGTCCGGCCACGGTCAGTGTCAGCCACGTGGCGCTCTCGCCGACCCACAGCCAGGTTAAAACAAGGATTGCTGCCAGCACAAACCACGGCTGGTAATCAATGCGCTTGCGCGGCAACATCATCTCGGCCGCAGGCGCGGCACTCGGCATAGCCGTCATCGTATTCCCCTCTATTGATGCGCTGCGAGCGAGAGCCCCAGCAAACGGGTTTGCAAATCCTGATCGGCCGCCAGTTCGGCCATGCGGCCGCTGTGCACAATCACCCCGCCATCCATCACGGCCACCGAATCACCGAGCCGCGCCACGAAACCGAAATTCTGCTCGACCAGCAAAATCGTCGTGGCGCTCGCCTTGAGCTGCACGAACGCTTCGGCCAGATGCTCGATGATGGCTGGCGCCAGTCCCTTGGTCGGCTCGTCCACCAGAATCAGGCGACGCGGTTCGACGATGGCACGGGCAATCGCCACCATCTGTTTCTGCCCGCCCGACAGGGTGCCGGCCGGCTGATGCCAGAAGCGTTTCAGCGCCGGGAAAATTCCGAAGATCCAGTCCAGCCGCGCCGCATCGGGTTTACCGTTACGGCAGGCTAGTTGCAAATGCTCCTGCACCGTCAACTGGGCGAAGATGCCCATGTTCTCGGGAATGTAAGCGATGCCGAGACGGGCGATATCGGGTGTCTCCATGCCTGCCAGTTCGCGTCCGTCGAATTGCACGCTACCGGCGGAAGCGCGCCACAAGCCCATGATGGTACGCAGCGTGGTGCTCTTGCCAGCACCGTTTCGTCCCAGCAGCACGGTCAGTTCGCCGCGTGGCACGGTCAGGTCCACGCCATGCAGAATATGGTATTGCTCGATGTGGGTATGCACGCCGCGCAATGTCAGTAAGGCCTCAGTCATGCCGCATCCCCGTCGATCCTAAATAGGCTTGCTGCACCAGCGGCAGCGCCATCACTTCCGCTGGCACACCGTCGGCCATCAGGCAGCCCTGATGCAGCACGATGATGCGGTCGGCCAGAGCACCGATCACGTCCATCTTGTGCTCGACCAGCAGCACCGTCTTGTCGCGCATGGCTTTGATCTGGTGGATCAGGTCCAGTAGCACCGGCACCTCATCGACACTCATGCCGGCAGTCGGCTCGTCAAACATGAAAATTTCCGGGTCCAGTGCCAGCAGCATCGCCACTTCCAACTTGCGCTGATTGCCGTGCGAAAGGGTCGCGGCGATCTGGTCGCGCAGCGGCCCCATCGCCACTTGCTCGAGCACCTCGGCGGTGCGCTGGTTGACGCTTTTCTGCTCCGACCATACCGACAGCAGGCGGAAACCGATACCGGCGCGGCTCTGCACCGCCAGCCGGATATTCTCCTGCACGCTCAGTTGCGGGAATAGATTGGTCAGCTGGAAGGCGCGCCCGATACCGAGCCGGGTGCGGCGCGCAGCACTGAGCGCCGTCACGTCCTTACCATGCAACTGCACTGTGCCACTGCTGGCTTTTAGCTGCCCGGAAATCAGATTGAAATAGGTGGTCTTGCCCGCACCGTTGGGACCAACGATGGCCGTCAGTTCACCGGCACGGAAACTGGCCGTCACGTCCTGCACCGCCTGGTGTCCGCCGAAGCGGATACCGAGGCCAGTGGTGGCAAGCGTGACGCGATGGTTCTCACTCATGTGTTTCGCGCTTATGGCTTGTTATTGATAGGAATCGGCAACTGGGCAGCCGGAATTTCGCGTACCAGTTCCAGCAGGTCCCACTCGTTTTTCTGCTTCTCTTTGGCCTTGATGCGGAAGTGATACATCGACTGCATGGCCTGATGGTCTTCTTTACGGAACGTCATGGTGCCCTTGGGCGTTTCGAAATTCATCCCTTCCATTGCCGTAATCAGGCGCTCCGTATCGCTGCTGCCTTTGGTAGCGCGCAGCGCCTGTACCACGGCACTCGCGGCAGCCGCACCACCGGCGACGAAGAAGTCCGGCGGCATCCCGTTGAAGCGCTTCTTATGCTCGGTCACCAGCCAGCGATTCATCGGATTGGTAGGGAAATCATAGTAGTAGTACAGCGAACCTTCGGAACCGGCATAGGCACTCCAGCCCTTCATCACCGGCAGCAGATTCCCGCCCGGCACCAGCGTAATGTTGTAGCGTCCCGGCTGCAGATTGGCCAGCTTGTTAATCGGGCTGCTACCGGCCCATGCCACCACCAGGAAGCGTGGCTCCGGCGCTTTTTTCAGCGCGTCGATCAGGCGCTGGCCCGGTGCGGTGAAGTCGGTACTGGCCGCAGGCGCATATTCTTCATGCACCACCTTGGCCTTGCTGCCCATCTTGCCCAGACAGTCACGCGCAGCGGCAATGCCGTCCTTGCCGAACACATTGTCCTGCGCCAGAAACGCCAGGCTGGCAGGCGCCATGGTGGCAGCAGCACCGGCACAGGCGTCGTGATAGGAATTGCGCGAGGTCTTGAAGATGTAGCGGTTATAGAATTTACCCGTGATGTCGGCTGCCACGGCTGCTTCCACCACCAGTATCTTCTTCATTTCTGCCGCTACCGGCAGCATCGCCAGTGCCGCACCGGAAGTCGACGTACCGACCGCGATATCAACGCCGTCATCCACATAGGCTTCCGTCAGCAGCGCCTTGGCCATATCCGGCTTGCCCTGATCGTCCTTGTTGATGACCACGATCTTGCGGCCCTCGACCATCATCGTGCCCTGCGTCAGATATTCCAGCCCCAGCATAAACCCCGCTTCGGTCTGGCGTGCATAGGCTTCATAGGCCGGATGGCTCTTACTGGTAATCAGTGCGACCTTCAGTGGCGCAGCCTGCGCCAGCAACGGCGCGCTGAAACAGACCAGCAAACCCAATGTGGCGCGAATGGTGTTACGCAGCTTGTGCGGCATGGCTAACTCCTGTTTGATTGGGGAAGTGAATCAACATCAGCGACTGGCCGACCAGCGCCGGACGCTCCTGCCCTTCGATTTCGACACTGCAGTCTAATCCTACCAGCACACGTCCCCCCGGTTTGGCGACAGCAGAACGCAGCACGATGGCGCTGCGCACCCGCGCACCGCAACGCACCGGCGCCAGAAAACGCAGGTTCTCGACGCCATAGTTGAGCACCTCGTCGGCACCCAGCACATCGAGCAGCGCATGCAGACAGCTAGGCGCCAGCATCGACATGGTCAGAAAGCCGTGGGCGATGGTGCCCCCCAGCGGGCTCTCAAGGCGCGCACGTTCCGGATCGGTATGCAGCCAGTAATGGTCGCCGGTGGCTGCGGCAAAGCCGTCGATGCGCGACTGCTCGATGGTCACCCAGTCCGACAGACACAGATGTTCACCCACGCGTGCCTGCAAAGGCGTCGCGTGGTCTTCGGAAATCATACTCATGGTTGCGACTCCCGCTTAAGGCACATGGGCCAGGAAGGCACTCAGTGCCGCCTGCGAGACTGGCTCGTCGAGCATCGGAGCATGGCCTACATCCGGCACTTCCACCACCCGCATCTGCGGCGCGTCGGCGCGCATTGCGGCGATTTCCGGTGCTTCGATCAGATCCGAAATCCCGCCAACCAGCAGCAGGGTCGGCACGCGGCGTGCCAGCCGGCGGAAAGCCCAGCGCGCCATCAGAGAACTGGTCTTGACCTTGCCCTGCTTGATCGCAATCGCGATGCCCGGATCGTATTGCGGGCGGAAACTGCCATCCTCGTTCTGCGCGAAGGTGCGGTGCGCCCATTGCAGCCAGTCCGCATCGGTGTGATGAGGAAAAGCCACCGCATTGATGGCCTTGCAGGCTGCCGCAGCCGCGTGCCAGCTATCGACCGGTACGCCGGTACCGACATAGCCGGCAATGCGCGACAGACCACGTTGCGACAGACGCGGCCCCACATCATTGAGCACTGCACCGGCAATCAGGTGACGGTGACGCATCGCCAGCGTCATGGTGATGATGCCGCCCATCGAGGTGCCGATGAATACAGCACGCGCAATGCCTAGCTCTTCAAGCAACTGCGCCACATCGCGCGCATACACCAGCGGGTTGTAGTGACTATGGTCGCTATCGTATTCCGATTTGCCACGACCACGGATATCGACCGCCAGCACCCGGCGCCCTTGCGCCGCCAGCCATGGCGCCACCGCTTCGAAGTCGGCGCTGTTACGGGTCAAACCGTGGATACAGACGATAGGGCAGCGCGCCGGGCCCGCTGCGGCAGCGTAATCGCGTGCCATCAGACGCAGACCATCATGGCTGCGCCAGCTACGTTCTACGTAGGGAAGTTCATTTGCAATCATAAGACTCCGTGCAGAAAAACCAGAGCGGCGCTACAGCACCAGTGCGCCGTGCGCCGCCCCTTACCTGAAACGCTCGTTAGAACTTCATCGACAGCGAAGCTTTCACCGTACGTGGATCACCGTAGAAGGTGGTGATGGTGTTGAAGAAGCCCGCGAAGCCATAACCGGCAACCTTGTAGCGCTTATCCAGCAGGTTGCGGCCATTCAGTGCCAGTTGCACTTTGCGGTCGCTGCTGGTCCACACCAGACCGGCGTCCCACAGGCCGTAGCCTTCCTGCGTCAGCATCAGGTTCTGCGGCACGTTGGCATCGATCGATGCAATCCCGGTCATGCGTACCATTTCGCTCTGATACACCTTGCTCTTGTACGACACCGAGTTGTTCAACGACAGCGTACCGGTGTAACCAAACGCGGTCAGTGGCCAGTCGTAGGTCGCGCTCAGATTGGCGGAAGTTTTCGGCGTATTCTGGAACTCGGCCTGATCGGCCACGTTCACCAGCGACTTGCCATTGGCGACCATCCATTCCTTGTACTTGGCATCGATGGCGCTGAACATGGCGCTGACCGTGAGCTGGTCGGTGACGCGGGCAATCGCTTCCAGTTCCACACCGGCGATCTTGGCCTTACCGGCATTGGTCAGCGTACCGGCAAAGCCGTTCACGCTGCCATCTGCTGCGAAGGTCGGAATCGAACCGGGAATCTGCACGTTCTTGTAGTCGCTATAGAAAGCGGCGACATTGGTTTGCAGACGTCCACCGTTGAGATTCGACTTCAGACCCACTTCGAAGGAACTCACTTCTTCCGGTGCCACGCCCTGACGCTTCAGCAGCGACGCCGGGCTGTTAGGGCCACCGGATGCCGTCAGATCCATACGCGGATCGAACATGCCGCCCTTGAAGCCCACCGAGTAGGTGGCATACATATTGTTCTGGCGGTCGATCTTCCAGCCCAGTCCCAGCTTAGGCGTGAATTTGCTGTCGGTACGATTCAGATCGTTCTTGCTCATGTCGGTGTTCGGTGCACCGCCTGCTGCTGCAGGGTTGCCCAGCGTTGGCGAACCTTTCAGACCGAGGTAAGTACGCTTGTAGATCGCAGCCTGACGCTCGTCATTGGTGTAACGGCCACCGATGTTGATGTTGAAATCATCACTCACGCTATAGCTGGCATCCGCAAACGCAGCCCAGGTTTTACTATCGATATCGTCACGGGTGTACAGCGACAGACCACCAGCGGCGTTGTACAGCACATCGAATTCATTGAAGGCGTTGGTCTTCATGTAGAACAGACCTGCCACACCCTGCCAGCGCGAGCCGGTATAAGTCAGCTGAAGTTCCTGACTGGATTGACGGTCGGTGTAGATCGCCGGTGCCTCGAACAGTGGGGTAGGTAGCGAATCGAAATCGATCGGCGCATACGATTTGCTGCCGCGGTAGGCAGTAATCGACTTGAAGGACAGGGTCGGATCCAGCGTGTATTCCACCAGCAGACTACCGCCTTCGGTCTTGACTTGCTGATCGTGGCCCAGCACCTGATACAGATTCGCGCGGGTATCGTAAGGGCCGGGCAGCGGCGCTTCACTGCCCGGTGCCGGACCGGAGGTCAGGCGATAGCCCTGCTTCGGCAGCGAATCGTCGATCGTCCGGTCAGCCGAGAAGCGCACGAACAGCGAAGAGGTTGGCGTGAGTTCAGCGCTGACGCGGCCAGCCACCACGTTCTTGTTGTAGTTGTCCAGACCATTCAGCACGTTCTTGCCGTAGCCATCGTGATTGAAGCTGGCCAGCGTGCCGCCGATGCGCAGCATGTCGGAAATTTCGCTACTGCCTTTGATCACCACGTCACGCTCGCGGTAGCTACCTACGGTACCCTTCACATTCAGGGTATTGCCAGCTGCCAGACGGCGCGTAACGTATTTAACGGCGCCACCAATGGTGTTACGACCATACAGCGTACCTTGCGGGCCGCGCAGCACTTCGATGCGCTCCAGATCATAGATGTCGGTCAGCGCGCCTTGCGGACGGGCCAGATACACATCATCGAGATAGATGCCGACGCCCTGCTCGTAACCGGCAACCGGATCCTGC
This sequence comes from Burkholderiaceae bacterium, assembly GCA_019752915.1. GTDB lineage: Bacteria > Pseudomonadota > Gammaproteobacteria > Burkholderiales > Burkholderiaceae_D > Rugamonas. The sequence continues at coordinate 14,619 of JAIELO010000278.1, read as the reverse complement.
TGGCCGATACCGCGAATGAAGGCGGTCAGCGTGGTGTTGGTGGCACGCGAAGTTTTCAGGGTGGTATTCGGCAGCAGATCGGCCAGACCGGTGATGTCGGGGATGCCGGATTTTTCCAGCGCGGCGCCGGAAATCGCGGTCACCGAACCCGGTACATCCTGAATCAGTTCGGCGCGACGACGTGCCGTCACGATCACTTTTTCCGGCTCGTTCGCTGCAGGGCTAACTGCTGCTGCATCGGCGGCGGCATCGGCGACATCGGCGGCCGCAAAAGCCTGCCCTGCAGCCAACCCAGAAATCGCCGAAGCAGCCATCATCACTGCAACGGAACGACGTAGAACCAGCGTGCTTTGTTTAGACATACGCATAGCATCTCCTCCAGATATTTTTAGTATTTATATGACCGTGAACGGACATTGCGTTGCAGTGTGCCCGTTCTACAAACTTAGTTAAAGATGAAGCCATGCACGGCATATGTGCAGAAATGCACAGCCTCTTCCGACGTTGCCGCAACGAACTAAATTGCCCGTTCACGACCTTCCCAATACGGCGCGCGCAGTTCGCGTTTCAGTATTTTTCCTGCGGCGTTACGGGGAAAACTGCTCACCAGTGCCACCGCACTGACGCGTTGATAGCGCGCTGCAACCCGCACATTGATCCAGTCCCGCAATTGCTCGGGTGTGCAGACGGTGCCGAAAGCCTGTTTCATTTGCACCACAGCGAACGGCGTCTCGCCCCATTTATCATCGGGCACGCCGAACACCACCACCTCGGCGACGTCAGGATGGGTGGCGATCACTTCTTCGATATCGCGCGGATAGACCTTCACCCCACCGCTGTCGATCATGTCCTTCTTGCGGTCCACCAGATACAGATAACCATCCGCGTCAATGCGACCGATATCGCCCGAATACAGCCAGCCATCGCGGATGGTTTGCTCGGTCAGATCGGCGCGCTGGTAATAGCCGGACATCAGCAGTGGCCCGCGTCCGGCAATCTCGCCGGTCTCGCCCACGTCGGCCTCGCTGCCATCCTCGCGCACGATGCGCAACTCGAAAAATGGTGGCGGCACGCCCACCGAACCGAGCTTGCGCTGCGTGTCGCGCCGGTCCAGCACCGTCACGAATCCCTCGGTCAGACCATACAGTTCATGCAGACGTCCCGGCAGCAACGCCTCCAGCGCCTGCTTGCGCGCCAGCGGCAGTGGTGCGCCCAGCGACAGCACCACCTGCAAGGAAGCCAGTTGCAGCGGATCGAGATCCGGCAGGTCGAGAATCGCCGCAATCTGCGAAGGCACCAGCATGGTGTGGGTGACTTTTTCACGCGCTACACTGGCCACGAAGGCGCGCGCATCGAACTGCGCATGCAGCACATACCGTGCGCCCTGCGCAAAGGCCGGCATCATCATCACGTAAGCACCATTGAAGACAATGGCGCCGGTATGCAGCACCACCGATTCCGGCGTGACGCGGAAGATGCTAGCCATCAGCGTCGCATAATGGGCGCGCACGCGATGGGTCAGCAGAATGCCTTTCGGCTGACCGGTGGTGCCGCTGGTGTACATGATGTTGCAGGGGTGGTCGGGCGTCAGTTGCGGTGTCAATTCCAGCGCCCCGCAGGCGCCGATAAATTGTACATATGCCTGTGCATACGCCTGCGCGCCTGCGCACGCAGCACCGGCTCCGTCAGCACCAACCCAGACCAGCCGCGGAAACTCCGGCGTAGTTGTGCCGCATTGCGCTACTGCTGCATGCACATCGGCCAGCGCCGCCGCACTGGTAAACACCACGCGTGGTGCAGCATCGGCCAGTAGCGACTGCAGTCCGCTGCGCTGCAGCAGTGGCGACAACGGTACCGCCACTGCCCCCAGATCGGCACAGGCCCAGTAAATCGTCAGCAGTTCCAGACAGTTGGCCAGCACGGTGGCAACGCGGTCACCGGGACGCACGCCCGCTTGCGCCATGGCCTGCGCCAGTTGCGAACTGCGTGCGGCAAAACTGCGCCAGTCCAGTCGCTCGCTCTCGAACACCACCGCCGTGGCAGTGGGCTGATAGCGGGCATGGTGCGCCAGCAATCCGGCAATACTCAAGGAATCCATAACATCCTCTAGGGTGGGAACTGAAGAAAAATTTCGTGTGTGCGGATTTTAGAGACAAGAAACCACGCCGGAAACGGGAATTCTTGCCAACCCGTTGTGCGTTGTTGCACAATCAAGCGCATGAATAAACTCCCCGAGTGGACTGACCTACGCTATTTCCTCGAGCTAGCCCGTGCTGGCACGCTCACTGGCGCAGCACGCCGCCTCGCGGTGGACCACACCACTGTGGCGCGTCGCATACAGCGACTGGAACAGGAGTTCGGTACGCCGCTGTTCGATCATCGACGCGAAGGCTACGAACTGACCGAGCAGGGACGCGCGCTGATTCCGCACGCAGAGCTGATGGAATCGGCCGCCATGTCGGCGCTGGAACAACTGGCGGGCAAGATGCAGGGCGCACGCGGTGTCGTACGCCTCGGCGCGCCAGAGTTACTCGGCTCGGTGCTGGTGGCGCCACACGTGCAGGGGCTGGTGAGCGCCAATCCGGAGCTGCATCTCGATCTCTTGCTGCTGCCACGCTTTGCCAATCTGGCCAACCGCGAAGCGGATCTGAGCATCACCCTCGATGCGCCGGAGACGGGGCGCTACATGGTCACGCGCCTGAGCTGCTTCCGTTACTACCTGTTCGGTTCACGCAGTTATCTGGCGCAGCATCCCACCATCACCCGCAAGGAAGATCTGGCCGAGCACCTGTTCATCGACTACGTGCAGACGCAGTTAATGAGCACAGGTTTGAACTATCTCGATGAAATCGGCATCGTGCCGAAGCGGCGCTTCTGTGCCACCGGCATGCTGGCGCAATGCGAAGCGGCCAATGCCGGTATCGGGCTGGTGATGGCGCCGCCCTACGCAGCGCGCAAATATCCGGATCTGGTGCCGGTACTACCGGAGATCGTCTACGCACACCGCACCCTGTGGCTGGTGGCACCGTCCGACCTGTTCGGTCAGAAGCGCGTGCGTACCGTGTGGGACTGGTTACGGGCCACGGTCGAGGGGCAGAACGATCAGCTGTTCCTGCCCTCGCCGGATGCCCCGCTCACGCCGGAGACTCGCATGGAGCCCGTGGCGATCAATATCTGAGCGGGTTTGAGCGCATCAGCCGATGCGATGTACCATCAGACCGGCGCGTAATCCGACCCTGACATCGGGATTCGGAAACACCACCAGTTCTTCCGGATGCTGCACCGTGTACACGGTGTCGCCATCGCGTGCAATTTCTTCGCCCTGACGCATGGCCGTAAAGTTATGCGTCTCGCGGCCGAAGGCCATGCGGAAGTTGTCACTGAGTTTGATGATCTGGCGTGCCGTGGCAAAGACATGTGGCTGGCGCGCCAGCGTTGCCGGTGCCACGCCACGCAGCAGTGCATCCAGTGCTGCCGAGGCATCGGCAAACTGACCGATGTCGTTATTGCCCAGCGTACCGATGCGACCCAGTTCGATAGTGGTACCGGCAGCCTGATGATGCTCGGCCGAATAGTAGCTGTAGGTGCCCACCGAAGCCGGATTCATAATCACCGCACCGACCCCGGCATGCCCCAGCCACGCCAGCAATTGCTGACGCGGCGCGTCGGCAATCAGCTCCGGCACAATGGCAAACGCCGGATACACGGACGGCCGGATGGCCGTGTGCAGATCCAGATGCCAGCGCTGCGCCGACGCGTTCGCAAAGAACGCGCTGGTGGCAGCGACCATGACATCGGCACGCGCGGCTTCGGCGGTGCCGGCCAGCGTACCGCGCTCAGTGCGAAACATGCGATTCAGATCCGCATCGATAAAGCGCTTACCGGCACGGATTGCGTCGATATTCCCGACACACAGCATCAGGTCAACCGCCAGCACCGCCGGATTGACGGCGACATCCTGCGACAGTTGATCGAACAGATAGGCCAGCACTTCAATCGGCCCGGTTTCATCCCCATGCACACCAACCGACAGCAGCACGGCCGGACGCGGTGCTGTCGCTGCAGGAGTCGCCTGTATCGTCAGTATCCCGTCGGCCGGTTGCGCCACCGCGTAACCGGCGGCCGTGAAGCGCTGCGCGACCACGCTGAAATCTGCTTCAGCGAGGGCGCGCACTGCTGGCGGCAAAGTCTGGCTAATTTGCCCCATTGCCTCAGGCAGCCAGCGGCGCAACGGTCGCTTCGGACAGCGCCCACACATCCAGCATGGCCTGTTCCAGATCGGTCGCTACGGCATAACCGGACAGACCCAGCGTGTTGACCACCACTTCCACCGCTTCGCTGGCAGCATGGCTGCTATCTGCATGACGCAGCACTTGCGACAGCAGACGTTGCTGGGTACGACGCAGCGCGTTCTGTGCATAGCTACGCAGCTGTTCCTGCGAACGGTTCTGCGCAGGCAGTTTCAGACCGCGTTCCAGCGTATCGATGCCCACCTGCGCACGCAGCGCCATGCCCACCTGCAGGAACGCTGGCAGATCCATACCTTGCGGACGGGTTACCGACAGCGCCGCAAACACGAACGCTGCAACCGAATCGATCGCATCGACCGCCTGCCATGCCTGCACGAATTCTGCGCGCAGACCGGACGTCAGTTCGGCATCGGACTGACCATCGGCTGGAATCATTTTCGCCAGCGTTTCCGGTTTGGCGAACAATTTGCTCAGTTCTGCCACACCGGCACGCAGCTGATCGGCAGGCACCGTCAAAACGCCTTCGATCACGGACTTTTGCAGCACGCGGGTGCGGCCATCGACCTTGATCGAGACAGCGCGCGGAATCTTCAGTGCATCGGCGTCGAGCGTGTCGAACACCGGTGCCAGATTCAGTGCCGACCATGCCTGCCCCCAGGCCAGAATTACATCGGACTCGCTGGCGCCATGTTCGGCCGCCAGTTGACGCAGCATCAGCGGACCGCAACGGTTGACCGATTCATTGGCCAGCACGGTCGCCAGAATCGCATTCGCCAGCGGGTGCGCCAGCGCGGAGCGGGTCGCTACCAGCAGCTCGGGGAAGTAAGGCTTGAGCACCGACTCGGCCCAGCCCAGTTCCGTCAGCGGCAGCGCCGACAGGATGCGTTTGTAGCGGTTCTTCACGTTCGCGACCACCACGGCCAGTTCCGGCGTGGTCAGGCCACGGCCATCGGCCTTGCGACGCGCCAGTTCGGCCACGCTAGGCAGCTGTTCCAGTTCACGCGACAGCGCGCCTTCTTCTTCCAGACTGGCGATCAGGGCGGCATAGCCATCCTGCACACCGGCATCCACCTGCGCCTGGGCTTCACGCACCAGCAACTGGGTTTGCAGGGTGTTATCGCGCAGGACCAGACGTTCGATATCGGCGGTCATGTCGTTCAGCACGCGGTTACGTTCCGCTTCGCTGAGCTGGCCGGCATTCATTTCGACGTCCAGCCACATCTTCGCGTTCACTTCATGGTCGGAGCAATCCACGCCGGCCGAGTTATCGATCGCATCGGTGAAGATGCGACCGCCGGTCAGCGCGAATTCGATACGGCCAGCCTGGGTCGCACCGAGGTTACCGCCTTCGGCCACCACTTTGCAGCGCAGCTGGTTACCATCGACACGGATATTGTCATTGGCGCGGTCTTTCACCTGTGCGTGGCTTTCGCTGGACGCTTTGATGTAGGTACCGATACCACCGTTGTAGAACAGGTCCACTGGTGCCAGCAGAATGCGGTGCATCAGTTCTTCCGGAGCCAGCGAGGTTTCGGCGATATCGAGCACGGCGCGGATTTCCGGCGACAGTTCGATGGAGCGCACATTGCGCGGGAACACGCCACCGCCTGCGGAGATCAGATCCTTGCTGTAGTCCTCCCACGAGGAACGTGGCAGAGCAAACATGCGGGCACGTTCAGCGAACGATTTTTCCATGTCCGGATTCGGATCGAGGAAGATATGACGGTGATCGAAGGCGGCCACGATTTTCAGTTTGCGCGACAGCAGTGCGCCGTTACCGAATACGTCACCGGACATGTCACCCACACCCACCATGGTCACCTGCGTGGCATGGATGTCGTGATCCATTTCGTAGAAGTGACGCTTGACCGCTTCGAATGCGCCCTTGGCGGTAATACCCATTTTCTTGTGGTCGTAACCATTCGAGCCGCCCGATGCAAACGCATCGCCGAGCCAGAAGCCGCGCTGTACGGCGATGCCGTTAGCGATGTCGGAGAAGGTTGCGGTGCCCTTGTCGGCTGCCACTACCAGATACGGATCGTTGGCGTCGTAGCACACGGTATCGGCCGGTGCGACAATTTTGCCGAGCACACGGTTATCGGTCACTTCCAGCAGGCTGGCGATGAACAGACGGTAGACCGCTTCGCCTTCCGCCGCAATGATTTCACGGGCAGCGTCTTTCGGCATCTGCTTGCAGACGAAACCGCCTTTTGCGCCGGCTGGCACAATCACGGCGTTCTTCACCATCTGCGCTTTCACCAGACCCAGCACCTCGGTGCGGTAGTCTTCCATACGATCCGACCAGCGCAGACCGCCGCGAGCAACCGGGCCGCCGCGCAGGTGTACGCCTTCGAAGCGACGCGAGAACACGAAGATTTCGCGGAACGGACGTGGTTCCGGCACCAGCGCCAGATTGCTGGTATCGAATTTGAAGATGATCTTGTCGCCCTGCTGGGCATTCTGGAAGTAGTTGGTACGCACTGTGGCGCCCATCAGATCGGCCATCGCGCCCAGTACTTCTTCGCTATCGGCGTGGTTGATGGCAGGCAGACGGCTCTTGATGGCGGCCAGCGTTTCCAGCGCCGCAGCACGGCTTGCGTCGTCCAGCGCAGGGTTGAAGCGTTGCAGGAAGGCGTCTACCAGCTGCTTGACCACCACCGGCTGCTTGCGCAGCGTTTCGGCGATGTAGCGCACCGAGAAGCGGCTGCCGGTCTGGCGCCAGTAGCTCATGTAGGCGCGTACCAGCTGGATGTGGCGCACGCTCAGGCCACCTTCTACCACCAGCCCGTTCAGACGACCGTCTTCGGCTTCGTTATTCAGCAGTGCCGCGAACAATTCTTCGGACACGCCGACGATATTTTCACGCGCCAGCACCGCAGCGCTGGCAGCATCGACTGCCAGACTGGTGACAAAGTGACGCTGACCATCGACGCGCAGCGAATGGGTCTGTTCACGATCCACCAGCACGCCGGCGTTATGCAGCGCTGGCAGAATTGCCGACAGCGCAGGCACACGTTCCACCGAGTACAGACGGATGGTGGTGCCGCTTTCGGCGATCTGCACGCGCACGTTGACGCGGGTGGTATCGGTACGACGCAGAATCACGCTCAGATCGAGGAAGGCTGCCTGCGGCGTGGTGGTCGCCACGTAATCGACTGGCAGAGTTGCGCACATCTTGCGCAGACTAGCGCGCAGTACCACATCTTCCACGGCATCGGCCTGTGCCGAGAACTGGTCATGCCAGCCATCCAGCACCGACAGCAGCGGTTGCTGGATATCGCTTTCCAGATCCAGCGGATAGCGTGCCGCGTGGGCGATCAGGTAGACGCGGGCCAGCGGGCCATCGGCCACCAGCGTTTGCGAGCTGACATGGCTGGCGCCGGAACTCGCTTGCAGTGCGCGAGCCAGCGCCGATGCGACACTGGCGCTGTAACGCTCGCGTGGCAGGTAGACCAGCACGTTCAAGTGACGCGCATACACGTCGCGGCGCGCAAACACTTTGGTGCGCGGCTGCTTGTACAGCGACACCACCGAACCGCACACTTCTGCCAGCCATTCGGCTTCGCCTTCCAGCGTTTCGGTACGCGGCAGCGATTCCAGAATCTCGATGAATTTCTCGGCGCGGAAGCCTTCCTGACGCACACCGGCAATGCTCAGTACCTTGGTCACACGGCCACGCGCGAACGGCAGACGGTTCAGCGGGGTAGCCGTGGCGGCGCGGGTGAACAGACCGACGAAGCAGTATTCGCCCAGAATCGCGCCTTGCGCGTCGGTGTGGCGTACACCGATGAAGTCCAGCTGCTGCTCGCGGTGCAGGGTGCCTTCCACGTCGGCTTTGACGATGGACAGGGCGCTGGCACGTTTTGACAGCGTGTCGAAGTCACCGGGAATATTGGCCAGGCAGGTGCCATACACCGGATGCGAGGTATCCTGCAGCACGCCGATGCGGCTAGGGATATCGCGTTCCAGTTCGCGCACGCCGGGTTTGACCTGATAGTAAGCATAACCGAACGGCTCGAAGCCTTCGCTACGCGCCCAGTCGAGGAAGGCCGCAACTTCCTTGCCTTCATCGCCCTGCGCTGCCGCTTCGGCACCGATGCGCTCGAAGTGGGCCAGCATGGCAGCGGCATCGCGGCGCACCACGGCAGCGTCGCGCGACACCATTTCCAGACGCTCTACCAGCATGCCCAGTTCCGCTTCCGGCAGATCTTCCGTCAGCAGGCACAGTACATAAGATTCCAGCTTGTCGCCAGACTGGCCAACGGCCGTCACGGCGCCCTGCGCATCGCGCGCCACCGCCAGCACCGAGTTCAGTACCGCATTCAAGCCCACGCGCAGTTTGCGCGCCGCCATCACGATCGAATCGACCAGATATGGCATGTCGTCATTCAGAATCAGCAGCGCGGTCGCCATGCCGCCGCGACCGTCGTCATAGCGCAGACGCGCGATTTGCGCGCCGCTACCGCGACGTTGCGAAGCTTGCGTGAAACCGTCCCACAAAACCGGCGCCAGACTGGCCGGCACGGTGCCCGCCAGATCTTCGTCATCGAGGGTACCCAGCCAGGCGCTAATCAGCGCGGCCACATGGGTGTTCCCGGCAGCGGCAGGCCGCGAATTGACCAGTTCCAGCGTCTGTGCGCGCAGGTCTTGTGACATTTGTTTCATTGTTGCTTCTCCAATACGTTATGAGTATTTTTAGTTGCAGAGCCGCGCCGGCTTGTGGCTGCGCGGCGGTTACGGAAGTTCAGGCTCCGTCCCATTAGACACCAAATGTTAGATGGGGGCAAAATCCTGTCTTACAAATCATACAGCCCGGGCAGACCGAGAATGCGGCTTAACGCTTCCAGCGCCGTGTGCACCTCGATCGCCAGCGCCGGATCGGCCAGGTCGGCCGGTTCCAGACGGTCGCGATAATGCTGTTCGACCCACGCCACCAGCGTGTGGTACAGCGCTTCGGTCATCACCACGCCTTGATGCATAGCAGCGGCTTCGGCATCGGTCAGCGCTACCCGCAGACGCAGGCAGGCAGGCCCGCCACCGTTGCGCATCGACTGGCGCAGGTCGAAATGAATCAGTTCGTCAATCGCGTTACCGCTGGCCACCAGCCCTTGCAGATAGGCGGCAACGGCGGCGTTTTCCTGACATTCCTGCGGAATCACCAGCGCCATCTTGCCGTTGTCCTTGCTCAGCAACTGGCTGTTGAACAGGTAGCTGGCCACCGCATCGGCCACCGACACCTGCGCCGTATCGACGCGGATCGCATTCAGCTGGGCGCCCACGCCTTCCATGGCGTGGCGCAGCTGCTGCAGGCTGTTGGCCGTGTCGGCAAACGCCTGCTCGTGGTAGAACAGCACATTCGCGTTACCAACGGCGATCACGTCGTTGTGGAACACGCCCTGATCGATCACGTCGGGATTCTGCTGGATGTACACAATACGGCCAGCCGACAGGCCATGCAGACGCGCTACTGCCTGCGACGCTTCCAGCGTCTGGCGGGCCGGATATTTTTTCGGTGCCGGTGCAGCGGCGTCGAACTCGGAACGGCCATACACGAACAGCTCGACGGCCTCGCTGCCATGCTCGCGGCACAGACGGGTGTGATTGGCCGCGCCTTCATCGCCAAACGCCGGCGTACCGGGCAAGGCATCATGTACGGCGAAGTGACGCTCGTCCTTGAAGATGGCGCGCAGCGCGCGCGCCGACTGGGCATGCTCGAAGGCGCGGTGCAGTTTGTTATTCAGATTGGCGGCCGTGAAATGGGTACGGCCATCAGCACTGTCGGCCGAAGGGCTGACAGTGGCTGCATTGGCCGTCCACATGGGCGAGGCCGAATAGGCGCAGGCCAGCAGCACCGGTGCTTCTTTGGCGGCACGCGCCAGCACCTCGGCATCGCTGCCGGTGAAACCGACACTGCGCAGCATGCGGAAGTTCGGCCGGTCCTGCGGTGGCAGCAGCGCCTGCGCAAAGCCGCGCTGCGCCAGCGCACGCATTTTAGCCAGTCCCTGCAAGGCTGCCAGCTTGGGATTGGAGGCGCTCTTGACGTTGCTGAACGAGGCCACATTACCGAACGACAGACCAGCGTAGTTATGCGATGGACCGACCAGACCGTCAAAATTGAATTCGCGTGCGCTCATGGGTTTTCCTTAGAAGTGCATGCCGGGCGACAGCTTGGCCGGCATTTCCAGTACATTGTTTTCGATCGAAGCAACCGGATAGGCGCAGTAATCCGCGGCATAGTAGGCGCTCGGACGGTGATTGCCCGATTTGCCCACGCCACCGAACGGCGCGCTGCTGGCAGCACCGGTAGTCGGACGGTTCCAGTTGACGATGCCGGCACGGGCGCGCACCTGGAAGATTTTCCAGAGTTGCTCGTCGTTGGAAATCAGCGCAGCAGCCAGACCGAATTCGGTGGCATTTGCCGCTTTCAAGGCGGCGTCAAAATCGGCCACGCGGATCACCTGCAGCAGCGGGCCAAACCACTCTTCATCCGGAATGCCCTGTGCGGCGGTGACGTCGACGATACCGGCCGAAACGAAACCGGTGTTCTCGTCGAGCTGGCGCATCGCCAGCAGGCTGGTACCGCCCTTGGCAATCAGGTCGGCCTGCGCCTGCAGCAGACGTTTGGCCACGGCTGCCGACACGACTGGCCCCATGAACGGTGCCGGTTCGGCGGCGGAAGCGCCGATGGTCAGGCGGCTCGCCACATCGACCAGACGGGCGATGATGGCATCGCCTTCCGCGCCGTCGCGCACGATCAGGCGACGCGCGCAGGTGCAGCGCTGGCCAGCCGAAATGAAGGCCGACGAAATCGCCATGAACACGGCCGCGTCAATGTCTTTCACGTCCCACACCACCAGCGGATTGTTACCGCCCATTTCCAGCGCCAGCATCTTGCCCGGCTGGCCGCCGAACTGCTTGTGCAAGGCGCTGCCGGTCTGGCAGCTACCGGTGAACAGCACGCCGTCCAGCAATGCATTCTGACCCAGTGCCACACCGGCATCGCGACCACCGTTGACCAGATTGATCACGCCTTTCGGTACGCCAACCTGTTCCCACAGCTGCACGGTTTTCACGGCAGTGCGTGGCGCGTATTCACTTGGCTTGAACACCACCGTGTTACCGGCGATCAGGGCTGGCACGATGTGGCCGTTCGGCAGGTGGCCGGGGAAGTTATACGGACCGAACACGCCGAACACACCGTGCGGACGGTGGCGCAGTACGGCTTCGCCGTCAGCGACCTTGGCATGGGTCTCGCCGGTACGGGCGCCATACGACTGCACCGAGATATCGATCTTGTTGGCCATGGTGGTCACTTCGGTGCGGGCTTCCCACATCGGCTTGCCCACCTCTTCGGCGATCAGCAACGCCAGTTCTTCGGCATCCTGTTTCAGCAGATCACGGAAACGGGTGCACACGGCGATCCGCTCTTCCAGCGACGTCAGTGCCCACGCTTCGAACGCAGCGTGCGCCGCAGCACAGGCCTGCTGTACATCCTGCGCAGTCGATTCGCGACTGGCCCAGGTCTGTTTGCCATTCGACGGATCGATGGTCACCAGTTCGGCACCGCTACCGGCGCTCCAGACGCCGTTGATGAAATTACTCAGGACATTAGACATGGGGATTCTTCCTCGGATTGAGAGTCAGGGTACGCACGGCATCGCCGGGCTGGCAGTGCAGCAATTGTTGTTCGTCGGGTGGCAGCGCGATGGCACCGTTGACAGGCACCGCCTGCGACAGAATCATGCGGAAGTCACCCAGCGTGGTATTCGACACCAGCACCGGTTCATTCACCTCGGCCGCTGCCGTGCAGGCGTGCTCCGCGTCGCTCACCGGACCGATATCGGCCAGGGCACTTTCGCGCATGGCGCGCAGTTCCGACACACGTGCCTGCAGCACCGGACCAGCATCGAAAATATCCACATAGCCTTCGAAGTACAGACCTTCCTGCTCGAGCAGGCGGCGCGCTGGCGCGGTCGAAGCGTGTACTTTGCCGATCACGTCCTGCGCATCCTGCGGCAGATAGTCGACATACATCGGCTGGCGTGGCATCAGTTCGGCGATGAAGGATTTCTTGCCGACCGCCGTCAGCGCATCGACATGTTCGAAATCCATCTTGAAGAAGTGACGTCCCAGTCCTTCGTAGAACGGCGAGCGACCATCATCTTCCTGATAGCCGCGCATTTCCGCGATCAGCTTTTCAGTGAACAGGTGAGGGAACTGGGCAATGAACAGGAAGCGGCATTTGGACAGCAGCTTGCCGTTATTACCGGTGCGGTAATCGGGATGCAGGAACAGCGAGCACAGTTCGGTGCTGCCGGTCAGATCGTTCGACAGGTACAGCGTTTCCATGCGCGTGAACACGTCGATCTCGCGGCTGGAGTGCACCAGCGTGCCAATCCGGTAGTTATAGAACGGCTCCGTCAGGCCGACTGCGCCCTTGATGGCACAGACACCGGCGATACGGCCGTTGTCGGTATCTTCCATCACGAACATGTAGTCGCGCTTTTCCGGAGCGATGGTTTCCGCGAACGAGGCAACGGCCACCGCCAGACGGTCGCTCATCATCTTCATGTCGGGTTTGAGGGTGGTCATGCCGCTGCCGACCTGAGTCGCCATGACGTACAGGGCATCGAGATCGTTAGCGGTGATAGCGCGTACAACTAGCATATGGTTTCCACCCTTAGATACGGACACAGATCACGGTATCGCCTTCGGTCACGCGCAGCGCCTGCTGCACTTCGACCGTCAACGCCACGTTCACCTGCGATTCCAGCGCCGCGCAGTGGGTAATCACTGCGCGGAATTGATGTTCGGCGCCGGCCGACACGGCGTAGCGCACTTGCGGCTCGCGGCCACGATCCGGCCCATCGTCGGCCAGTGCCACGCGACGCTGCAGCGCGCCGGTAAAGGTACGCAGCGAATTCTTGTGCGCCTGCAGAATCGGCCCGCCGTCGAAAATGTCGATGTAGTCATCCGCTTCGAAGCCCTCTGCGGTCAGCAGATTGAAAGCCAGTTCGCCGGACGGATGGATCTGCCCCATGGCAGCCTGCGCATCGCCCGGCAGCAGCGGCACGTACACCGGATAGTGCGGCATCAGCTCGACGATCAGGGTGCGGTTACGCGCCCCGCCGATGACGCGCTCGGCATCGAGGAAATCCATCTTGAAGAATTTGCGGCCCAGCGCATCCCAGAACGGCGAGCCGCCGTCGCTATCGGTCACACCGGCCAGCGGCACGAAGAAACGCTCGGCGAAGCGATGTGGTGCCAGCACGGCAAACATCAGCCGCGCACGCGACAGCAGCGCCGCTTCCGGCGTGCCATGTTCGCGCTCGCCCACATAGAAGCTCGATAACTGCGAATAACCGGTCAGCTCGGAGCACAGCGTCAGCGCATGCACACTGTGGCTGATGTTCAGGTCACGCGAGACCTGCTGCACCACGTCATTACGGAACGAGAAATAGGTACCGTTGGAGCCGGCGGCGGCAAAAATCGCCGCCGTGCCGACGATGGCATTTTCGCCCGGTGCTTCCAGCACCAGCAGATACGCCTCTTCGCTGGGAATATCGACCTGCGCGGCAAACGAGGCGATGGAACTCTCTACCATCGCGACGATTTTCTCGCGCGTTTTCGGCAAGGTGTGCACACCCGGCATGGTCACCGCCGCCAGTGCTTCTAGCGCGGCAATATCCGTCAGTTCGACCGGACGAACTACATACATGTGGACTCCTTCGTGCGATGCTTTGCGCAATCCTGAAACTCAATAAGATCTAGCCCGGCAGCACCGTGCCGGGCCCAAATGAAACACGGCGGAACCAGTCCGCCGTTACTATTTCGTGCAGTGTTACGCTGCTGCTTTGATCAGATCATCGAGCGACAGGCGCAGGATGCGATCCGCTTCGGCGATTTGCGCGTCGCTGACGATCAGTGCTGGTGCCAGACGCAGCACGTCCATACCGGCGATCAGCACCATCAGGCCATGGCCTTCGGCAGCGCGCTGGATGTCTTTCGAACGGCCTTTCCAGCCTTCGCTGGTCACCAGACCGAGCAGCAGACCGGCACCGCGCACCTGGGCAAACACTTGCGGATAATCGGCCGCCAGTTTTTCCATGGTGGCGCGCAGCTTGGCACCGGCTTCTTTGACACGGGCCAGGAAGGCCGGCTGGTTGATGGTTTCCAGCACGGTCAGCGCCACGGTGGCAGCCAGCGGGTTACCGCCGTAGGTGGTGCCGTGGGTACCGACGTTGAGGGCCTTGGCCAGCTCGTTGGTGGTCAGCATGGCGCCGATCGGGTAACCATTGCCCAGCGCTTTGGCCGAGGTCAGGATGTCCGGGGTGACGCCGTAGGTCATGTAGTGGAACAGATCACCGCT